>NZ_JBTCWL010000042.1:0-34510 GCF_054325275.1 Oryzihumus sp. | reverse complement strand
GGTCAAGCAGTTCGAGTGCCCGGTGATCCCGCTGGCGCACGGCCACTGACGCCGGCGGTTGTCGCTTCACTGACGGTTGATCGGCACCGGCTCCGTCGCCAGCCAGCGGCTGAACGACTCGAACGAGTACGGCCGACCCAGGAAGTTCGCGACGAGGTCAGCCGCGTCGGCGCTTCCGCCGCGCGCGAGTATCTCGTCGCGGTAGCGGCGGGCCACGCCCGACGCGAACAGGTTGTTGGAGTCGAACGCGGAGAACAGGTCCTTTGCGATGACCAGGCTCCACATGTACGTGTAGTACGCCGAGGAGTAGCCCTCGAGGTGGCCGAACGCAGCCTGGAAGTGGGTGCCCTCGGTGTAGGGGAACAGGTCGTAGTGCTCCTGCAGGGACCGCACCAGCGCGGTGGTGTCCTCGACCCGCTCGCGGTGCAGCCGGTAGGAGACCGCGGCGTAGAACATCTGCGTGCGCGCCAGGTAGCCCTTGCCGAAGTCGTCGGCGGCCTTCATCCGGGCGACGAGCTCGGCCGGGATGGGCTCCCCGGCGGCGTTGCGGGCGAAGGTGCGCAGCACGGTGGCGTCCCAGGCCCACTCCTCCAGCATCTGCGAGGGCGCCTCGACAAAGTCCCACTCGGTCGCCACGCCGGAGAAGCGCGCCCACGTGTGCCGGCCGGCCAGCACGTGGTGCACGAGGTGCCCGAACTCGTGGAACAGCGTCACCACGTCGGAGTGCTCCATGAGGCCGCGCGGGAAGTTGCAGACCAGGACGCCCTCGGCGAGCTGGCGGCCGGCGATGCCGGGCTGCAGGTCGAACTGCGCCGCGTGCTTGTACTTGCCCTCCCGCGGGTGCAGGTCGAGGTGGATCCGGCCGATCGCCTCCCCGTCGAGCAGCACGTCGTAGACGGCGACGTCCTCGTGCCAGGCCGGGGCGTCCTCGACCCGGCGGTAGTCCAGCCCGAACAGCCGGCCGGTGACATCGAGCAGGCCCTGGCGGACCGCGGCGAAGTCGAAGTAGGTGCGCACGGTCTGGGCGTCGACGTCGAAGTTCTCCCGCCGGATCACCTCGGCGTAGTACGCCGCGTCGGAGCCCGCGACCGTGGTGTCCCCCGGCCGGTCCTGCTGCAGCCGGGCGAGCAGCACCGCGACGTCGCGGCGCCCGGACTCCCCTGCGAGCGCAGCGATCTCGTCGATGAACTCCTCGATCGCCGCCCCGCGGCCAATCATCTTGACCTCGGCGTCGTAGTCCGGCCAGCCGTCGTAGCCCAGCAGCGACGCATGCTCGGCCCGCAGCGCCAGCAACTCCTTGAGCACCCCGTCGTTGGCCGGCCAGGCCCGGTTGAGGAACTCCGTGCGCAGCGCGGCGCGGGCGACGTGGTCGTGGGCGAAGGACATGAACGGGACGACGTCGGGGTAGTCGGTGCTGACCTCGACCCGGCCGTCCCCGCCCACGGGGTGGGCGTCCACCCAGTCCTGCGGCATCCCGGCGAGCTGCCCGGGCTCCAGGTGGACGCGGCGCACGTCGTCGCGGATGTTCTTGGAGAACTCCTGGCCGACGAGCGTCTCCCGCTCGGCCAGGGCACGCAGCCGCTCCCGGGTCGCCTCGTCCCGGTCGACGCCGGAGCGGCGGAAGTCGCGCAGCGTCAGGCGCAGCACCCGCTGCCCGCCCTCATCGAGGGCGTCGGCGTCGACCGCGGCGAGGATGTCGAAGAGCGCGCGGTCCAGGCTCAGGTCGGTGGAGAGCTTGTGGGCGGCCTGCTCTGCGGCCTCGGCGCGGGTGCGCACCGCCTCGCGCGGGTGGACCTGGCTCATCAGGCTGGCCGCGGCGAAGGCGTTGCCGAGGGCGATGCTGGCGTCGTTCCACCGCGCCAGGACCGTCGCGGCGTCGGCGCCGGGATCGGCCTTGAGCTGCTCGATCGCGGTCCGGGCCAGCTCGAGCTGGCCGTCGCAGCGCTGCGCCAGCCACTCCTCCCAGCCCTCGTCGGTGGGAGGCAACGGGAGCGCGGACAGCGGCGTCGAGGTGGTCACCCCCGCACGATAACCACGGCGTCGCGACGACCGCACCAGCCGTGGTCGCGTGTCAGCGACGGGGTCGCGGGCGGGGCTGGCAGCGCGGGCAGGAGTAGGACGAGCGGTTCATGAACGCCTCCCGCCGGATGGGGGTGCCGCAGCGCGGGCACGGCCGGCCCTCCTGCCCGTAGGCGGCCAGGCTGCGGTCGAAGTAGCCGGAGGCGCCGTTGACGTTGACGTACAACGCATCGAAGCTCGTGCCGCCCTGGCCGAGCGCCTCGGTCATGACGTCGCGGGCGTGGTCGAGCAGCCGGCCCAGCGCGGGGCGGGTCAGGGAGGCGGCCTCCCGCTCACCGTGGACCTGCGCGCGCCACAGCGCCTCGTCGGCATAGATGTTGCCCACCCCGGAGACCAGACCCTGGTCCAGCAGGGCCCGCTTCACGCCGGTATGCCGTGCCTTCATCCGCGCGACGACGGCACCCTGGTCCCAGGCCGGCTCGAGCGGGTCGGGGGCGATGTGCGTGATGGTGGAGGGCACGCCCCAGGGGCGTGGCACGGAGGCGAGGTCGGGCACGAGGTCCGCGAGCGCCATACCGCCGAAGGTGCGCTGGTCCACGAAGCGCAGCTGGGGGCCCGCGTCGTGGAAGTCGAAGGTGGCGTGCAGGTGCTTCTCGCGCGGGGCGTCGGCGGGCTCCACGAGCAGCTGGCCGCTCATGCCGAGGTGGACGATGAGGCCCTGGCGGTGGCCGTCGGGGGCGATCAGGACGAGCCAGAGGTACTTGCCGCGCCGCTCCGCCGCTTCGACCGTGTTGTCGGTGAGCCGGGCGGCGAGGTCGACCGGTCCGGGCAGGTGCCGGCGGGCGACCCGGGCGCCGAGGAACGCCGCCGAGTCGATGCGGCGGCCGACGACGTGGTCGGCCAGGCCGCGGCGGACGACCTCGACCTCGGGGAGCTCAGGCATCCACGGGGGCGGCGGGGCGCGTGGGCCGACCTGCCTCGGCGCGGGCACTCAGCTCGGTCCACGCGCGCTCGGCGGCCTTCTGCTCGGCCTCCTTCTTGCTGCGCCCGACGCCCTCGCCGAGGGTCTCCTCGCCGATGACGGCGCGTGCGGTGAAGACCTTCTCGTGGTCGGGGCCCTCCTCGGTGACGCGGTACTCGGGCACGCCGAGGCCCGTGGAGGCGGTGAGCTCCTGCAGGCTGGTCTTCCAGTCCAGGCCGGCACCGAGGCTTGCCGAGGACTTCATCAGCGGGTCGAGCAGGTGGTGCACGAACGTGCTGGCCGCCTCGAGCCCGGCGGAGAGGTAGACGGTGCCGATGACCGCCTCCATCGTGTCGGCGAGGATCGACGCCTTGTCGCGGCCGCCGGTGCTCTCCTCACCGCGCCCGAGCATGAGGTAGTCGCCCAGCCCGATGGTCCGGGCGACGTCAGCCAGGGCACGCATGTTGACCACCGCGGCCCGCAGCTTGGCCAGCTGGCCCTCGGGCAGGTCAGGGTGGTCGGCGTAGAGCGTGTCGGTGACGACGAGCCCGAGCACGGAGTCCCCGAGGAACTCCAGGCGCTCGTTGTGGGGCAGGCCGCCGTTCTCGTACGCAAAGGACCGGTGGGTCAGGGCACGCAGAAGCAGCGGCTCGTCGATCTCCGCGCCGACCACTCCGAGGAGATGGTCAGCGAGGTCGTCGACGGGCCGCTGCGTCGCGCCGTCCCCCTTCGGGGGCTGGGACGAAGTCACGCGCGAGAGGGGCTGGTCAGCCCTGGTGCTCGGTGCGCTCCGCGACGCCGTAGTGGCGACCGGCGTAGGTACCGCAGGAGGGGCACGCGATGTGCGGCTGCTTGGGGGCAGAGCACTGCGGGCACGCGGTCAGCGTGGTCGCCGTCGTCTTCCAGTTCGCGCGACGCGAACGGGTGTTGGAGCGCGACGTCTTCCGCTTCGGGACAGCCACGTCAGTTCCTTCTCTCTTCGGTACCGCTGTTGGTCAAGTTCTGCAGAGCCGCCCACCGGGGGTCGAGCGTCTCGTGGTGGTGGTCCGGGTCGTCCGCGAGATGCGCCCCGCACTCGGAGCACAGTCCCGGGCAGTCCTCCCGGCACACCGGCTGGAACGGCAGGGCAGGCACCACTGCGTCCCGGAGCACGGGCTCGAGGTCGAGCAGGTCGCCCACGAGCACGAACTCGTCGTCATCGTCGTCCGCAGAAGCCACCTCGTGGTGGTGCTGCGCCCGATCGGCGTAGGCGAACAGCTCCTGGAAGGTCACGTCCAGCTCTTCGCTGACCGGATCCAGGCACCGCACGCAGGCGCCGGTCGCCGTGGCTCGGGCCGAACCAGTGACGAGGACACCCTCCATGACCGACTCCATGCGCAGCTCCAGCTCGACCGGCTGGCCGGGCTGCACCGCGATGACGTCGCTGCCCAGGTCTGCCGGGGCCTCGACGGTGCGGGACAGCTTCGCCATGGAACCCGGTCGGCGGCCGACCTCCTTGGTGTCGAACACCAGGGGCTGGCGCGGGTCGAGTCGGTCCATGGCTCCGTTGCGTGCAGTTGGTCCGGTGGCGCGTCTGCGTCACAGGCTCAGCCCTCCTCCGCACACGGACGAGGACCGACGCATGAGGTTACCGGAGGGAGGACCGCGCACCCAAATGCGGGGCTAGTGCGCGTGCCGCGCCGCGTCCAGTGCGGGGCCGAGGTCCTCGGTGGCCGGGTCGTGGGCCAGGGGCGCGTCGTCGTCCTCGGCGACGCCGAGCCGGGCCAGGTCGGCCTCCCGGCGCGCCGCGAGGCGCTCCCGGCCGTTGCCGACCTGCGCCGCGAGCTGGCCCAGCACCACCTCGAACTCGCCGAGTTTGCGGTCGACGTAGTCGTCGGCGTCGCTGAGCAGACGGCCGGCCTCGGCCCGGGCGTCCTCGACGACCCTCGCGGCCCGCTCCCGGGCGGCGACGAGCACCTCGGTCTGCTCCAGCAGCTGCTCCCGCTCGGCGTGGGCGGCGCGCAGCAGGTCGTGCGCCTGCGCCTCGCCGGAGGCGACGATGGCGGCCCGGTCGCTGAGCAGCGCGTCGGCGTGGTCGAGGTCTGCCGGCAGCGCCGCCCGGAGCCGGTCGAGGTCCTCGAGCAGCTCGGCCCGGTTGACGAGGCACGAAGCGGACATCGGCATGGCCTTGGCCTCGCGTACGGTGGCGGTGATGTGCTCCAGCAGGTCCTGGACGTCCACGTCAGCTCCCTTCAGCCGGGCGCAGGCGCGCGAGCAGCGCGGCCCGGGTCTCGTCGTCCACCAGGCCGGTGATGTCGCCCCCGAGGGCGGCGACCTCCTTGACCAGCGAGCTCGACACGTGCTCGAAACGCGGGTCCCCGGGCAGGAACACGGTCTCGACGCCGGTCAGGTGGCGGTTCATCAGGGCCATCGGGAGCTCGTAGGCGAAGTCGGTGCCGCTGCGCAGCCCCTTGACGATGGCCTCGGCGCCGACGTCGCGGCACACGTCGACCAGCAGCGTGTTGGCCCAGGCCTCGATGCGCAGGTTCGGCACGTCGGCGAGCGCGGCCTTGAGCAGCTGCAGCCGTTGCTCGACGGGCAGAGTGCCACTCTTGGCGGGGTTGTGCAGGACCGCCACGACGACCTCGTCGTACAGGGCGGCCGCACGGGAGATGACGTCGACGTGACCGACCGTCACGGGGTCATAGGACCCGGGGCAGACGCAGCGGCGCACAGTGCTCACGGTTCGAACCTAGCAGCGGACCCGGAGCGCCAAGCGGCACTCCGGGTCCACCCGCAGGTATGCCGTGTGCTTGCCGGCCGCGGGCCGGCGGTGCTCACTCGTCCTCGTCGTCCTCGAGCTTGCCCTCGGCCGCAGCCTCCTGCACGATCCGGCGGACGTTGGCGACCGACCCGGGCTCCCCGTCGAGCAGGGCGTTGCGGGCGGCGGCGAACGAGGCGCCCAGCTCCGCCCGGACCGCCTCGGAGACCTCGGTGCGGGCCGGGTTGAGGATGGTCTGCTCCTCCTCGCCGATGTGGTGCATCAGCGCCTTCTGCAGCTCCTCGACCGCGTCGTCGAACTTCTGGGTGTCGGTGGCCTTGCACTCCAGGAGCGCCAGCAGCTTCGCGTTGCCCTCGGCGTGCTCGTGCTCGCCGTGCTCGGCCTCGTGGGTGCCGATCGCGTCCTTGCGCACCAGCTTGGGGTAGACCTCCTGCTCCTCGGCCTCGCCGTGGGCGATGAGCACGTCGGCGAGGGCCTGGCGGGCGGCCTCGCGGTCGGCGGTGGCGTCGCGCAGCTGGCGCAGCAGGTCCTCGAACAGCCGGTGGTCCTCGAGGATGAGCTCGACGACGTCGCCGGCCGTGGGGCGGGGAAGGTAGAGGTTCGTCATGGGGCCAGCATTACCCAGCGCCCGCCGCCGGCACGCGCGTGGCACGCTGCAGCCGGCTCAGGCGACCTCGGGCTCGCCGGCGAAGTCGGCGAACCACATCTTCGTCTCGCCGTAGCGGCGCTCCCCCGCCGCGTCCAGCCCGGCGGGCCAGCGCGGCTCGGGCGAGCGGGAGGAGCGCTCGACGACGACGAGCGCGTCGGGACCGAGCCACTGGTGCGCGACCAGCAGCTGCAGCACGTCGGCGAGCGCGTCCTCCGTGACGTCGTAGGGCGGGTCGGCGAGCACCAGGTCGTAGCGCCCCGCCCAGGCGGGCGGGCCGCCGAGGAGCGCCCGCTCGACGGTGTCGACCCGCACCGTGACCCCGGGCAGGCCGAGGTCGGCGGTGTTGCGCCTGGCCACGGCCCCGGCGGCGCGCGCGGACTCCACCAGCAGCACGCTCGCCGCCCCACGGCTCGCGGCCTCGAGCCCGAGAGCGCCGGACCCGGCATACAGGTCGAGGACGTGGGCCCCCCGGAGCACGTCGAGGTGCTCCAGCCGGGAGAAGAGGGCCTCGCGGACGCGGTCGCTGGTGGGGCGGGTGCCGCTGCCCGGCGGGGTCTGGATGCGCCGGCCCCCGGCGCGGCCGCTGATGATGCGTGTCACTCGGGGGTCATCCTCGTTCCAGGTAGGCGGCCTGCTCCTCGTCCAGCGCGGCGGCGATGCGCAGGCCCAGGAGCGGGTGCCGCTCGAGCTGCGGGTCGTCGGTCACCAGGGCCAGGGCGTCCTCCCGGGCCTGCAGGATCAGGTCCTCGTCGCGCAGCAGGCTCAGGTGGCGCAGGCCACCGCGGCTGCCGCTCTGCCGGGCGCCGAGGACGTCGCCCTCGCGCCGCTGGGTCAGGTCGAGGCGGGCCAGGCTGAAGCCGTCGGTGGTCTCGGCGACGGCGCTCAGCCGCTCCAGCGCCGCCTCGGACTCCGACTCGGTCATGAGCAGGCACAGGCCGGGAGCACTGCCACGACCCACGCGACCGCGCAGCTGGTGCAGCTGGGAGACCCCGAACCGCTCGGCGTCCATGACCACCATGACGGTCGCGTTGGGCACGTCGACGCCGACCTCGATGACCGTGGTCGAGACCAGCACATCGATCTTGCCGGCGGCGAAGTCGCGCATCACCGCGTCCTTGTCCTCGGGGGCGAGGCGGCCGTGCAGCACGCCGACCGCGAGGCCGTCGAGTGCCGGCTCGTCCTCGAGCTCGGCGGCGACGGTGTGGACGCTGTGCAGCTCGCGGGCGGCGGCGCCCTCCCCGAGGTCGGACAGGTCCAGCGCCTCCCCGTCGTCGTCGACGGCCGCCGCCCCCGCCTCTGCGGCATCGCCGATGCGGGGGCACACGACATAGGCCTGGTGCCCCTTGCGGGCCTCCTCGGCCACCCGCTGCCAGGTCCGCTGGACCCAGCGGGGGTTGGTGCCCGGGACCACGTGCGAGGCGATGGGCGAGCGCCCGCGGGGCAGCTCGGTCAGGGTGGAGGTCTCCATGTCGCCAAACACGGTCATGGCCACAGTGCGCGGGATCGGGGTGGCGGTCATGACCAGCACGTGGGGCGGCTGGGTGCCCTTGCTGCGCAGGGCGTCGCGCTGCTCCACCCCGAAGCGGTGCTGCTCGTCGACCACGACCAGGCCAAGGTCGAAGAAGCTGACGTGCTCCTGGATGAGGGCATGGGTGCCGACGACGATGCCGGCCTCGCCGCTGGCGGCCTCCAGCAGCGCCTTGCGCCGGGCGGCGGTCGACTGGCTGCCGGTGAGCAGGGTGACCCGGGTGCCGAGCTCGTTGCCGCCGAGCAGGCCACCCTCGGCCAGGTCGCCGAGCATCGCCGTCATCGAGCGGTGGTGCTGGGCGGCGAGCACCTCGGTGGGGGCGAGCAGCGCCGCCTGGCCGCCGGAGTCGATGACCGAGAGCATCGCCCGCAGCGCCACGACGGTCTTGCCGGAGCCGACCTCGCCCTGCAGCAGCCGGTGCATCGGGTGGCTCTGGGCCAGGTCGGCGGCGATGGTCTCTGACACGGCCCGCTGCCCGTCGGTGAGCTCGAACGGGAGCCTGGCGTCGAACGCCTCGAGCAGCCCGCCCGGCCGGGCCAGGCGCGGCGTCGTGCGCAGGTCCTCGTTGGCCAGCCGGCGCTGGGCCAGGACGGCCTGGACCGTGAACGCCTCGTCGTAGCGCAGCCGGTGCCGGGCGTGCTCGACCTGCTGCAGGTTCTCGGGTCGGTGCAGGTGCTCGTACATCTCCCGCAGCCCGGGCAGGCCTCGACGTTCACGGACCTCTGCGGGGAGGTGGTCGGGCAGTGACTCCAGCGAGTCGAGGACCACCTCGCCGACGGTGCGGACCTTCCACGGCGGCATCGACCGGCCCGCCGGCAGGTAGATCGGCACCAGCCGCCCGGTGTAGCGGCTGACCGCCTCCTGGGACTCCTCCTCGGCGAAGAGCTGGTAGTCGGGGTGGGTCAGCTGCCAGCTGCCGCGGAAGGCCTTGACCGTGCCGGCGAACAGGCCGTGCACCCCCTGGACCAGCCGGTGCTCGTGGCCGCGGGCGTTGAAGAAGGTCACCTCGACGTCGGTGCGCCCGTCGGTGATGACCGCGGTCAGCATCCGCTGGCGGGGCCGGCTGGGCAGCGGCCTCGTGGTCACCTGGCGGACCCGCGCGACGACGACGACCTCGTCACCTTCGGCGAGCTCGCCGAGGTCGGTCAGCTCCCCCGGCTGGACGTAGCGCCGGGGCAGGAACTCCAGGAAGTCCCCGACGGTGTGCACGTCGCGGTTCTTGGCCAGCGGCCCGGCCGAGCCGGGAGCGACCACCTTGGCCAGCGGGGTGGAGAGGTCGACCACCGCTCACTCCACCCCGAGCAGCAGCGGGTATGCCGGCTGGCCGCCGGCCAGGACCGTCACCTCGAGGTCGCGGCGCCGGATGCGGGCCGCAGCGGCGACGCTGTCGCCGAGGTCCGCCGGGGCCTGTTCGCCGGTGACGACGGTCAACAGCTCGCCGCCGCTGCCCAGCAGGCGCTCGACCACCTCACCGGCGACGGTGCTGAGGTCGTCACCGATCGCCACGACGTCGCCCTCGACCACGCCGAGCACATCGCCGGCGTGGCACCAGCCGGCGCTGGTCAGCGCCTCCCGGTCAGCCACGGTGACCGCACCCTGGCGGGTCGAGGCGGCGGCGCTGGTCATGGCGAGCAGGTTGTCGCGGACGCCGGCGCCGGCGTCGAAGACTGCCAGGGCGGCGATGCCCTGGACCGCGGCCCGGGAGCGCACCACGTGCACCTCGACCCCCTCGTCCGCGGCGGCGCGCGCAGCGGCCTCGGCGGCGAGGTAGGTGTCGGCGTCGTTGGGCAGCACGAGGACGGCCATGGCGTGGGCCTCGCGGATGGCCTCGAGGATCTGGCCGGTGGACGCCCGGCGTCCCGGGCCGCTGGCCACGACCCCGGCGCCCGCGGCGCGGAAGACGTCGGCCAGGCCGGGCCCGGCAGCACAGGCGACGACGGCCAGCGTGCTGGCCGGCTCCTGCCGGCGTCCGGCCTGCGCCTCGCTCAGCCGGGTGACGCGGATGCGGTGCGGGCGCCCGACCTCGACCCCGGCCTCGATCGCCGCACCGGCGTCATCGACGTGGGCGTGGACGTTCCACAGGTCGTGGCTGCCGACGACCAGCACCGAGTCGCCGAGGTCGTCGAGCCGGTCACGCAGCCCGGCCACGGCCTCCTCGTCGGCGTCGGCAAGGAGGTACATCACCTCGTAGGCGGGGCCGCCGGCGCGCTCCTCCGGCTCGACCGCGTGCGAGGGCGGGGCCCACTCGGGCCGGGCCGGCACCAGGTCCTCCAGCGGGTGCGGGGCCGGGTCGGCGCCTCCGGCGACCACGCGCTCGAGGGCCTCCAGGAGCAGGACGTAGCCCGCGCCGCCGGCGTCGACCACCCCGGCGCGCTCCAGGGCCGGCAGCTGCGCGGTGGTCGCGACCAGCGCCTCGCGAGCCGCGGACAGCGCGGCCGTCACCACGGCATACAGCTCGGAGCCGGACTTCAGGGCGACCTCGGCGGCGGCAGCGGCGGCGTCGCCGACGGACAGGATGGTGCCCTCCACGGGGCGGGTGACGCTGGCGTAGGCGAGCTCGCTGGCGCGGCGCAGGGCCTCGGTCAGCTCCTCCGGCCCGAGGCCGCACGGCTCCTCGGCGACCCGGGCCACGACCTCGCTGATGCCGCGGACCATCTGGCTGAAGATCACCCCGGAGTTGCCGCGGGCGGCGAGCAGGGTGGTGCGCGCCAGGGCGGCCGCCGCGTCCGCGAGGGAGTCGGAGCCGGAGGTCCCCGCCTCGGCGCGCGCGGCGTCGAGGGCGGTGTCGAGGGTGAGGTAGAGGTTGGTGCCGGTGTCACCGTCGGGCACGGGGAACACGTTGAGGGCGTCGATCTCGCTGCGCCGCGCGGCCAGCGCGGCGCGCGCGGTCACGGCCCAGCGGCGCGCGGCCACCGCGTCGATCCGCGCCAACCGGCCCTGCGGACCGGGCCCGCCGTCACCCATGCACACCTCCTGCTCCAGCGTGAGGGTAGCGGGGCCGTGCGACCATGGAGGTCCGCCCACGTCGGGCACGCCGGGAGCGTCTGACGCCACCGGCCGGCGCATTTTGGCCGGACGGCCCGCCTCGGCTACTCTTGACCGGTTCCCCCAGCCGGCGCATCCTTCGTGCTGCCCTGCCGGGAGCACCAGTTCTTCCATTGCATCAACGAGTTCAGGAGATCACCCGTGGCTGCCAACTGCGATGTCTGCGGCAAGGGACCGGGCTTCGGTCACAACATCTCGCACTCGCACCGCCGCACCAAGCGCCGCTGGAACCCCAACATCCAGCGCGTGAAGGCTCTGGTGGGCGCGGCCGGTGTGACCCCGAAGCGTCTCAACGTCTGCACCTCGTGCCTCAAGGCCGGCAAGGTCAAGCGCTGACCCAGCGTCCTGCCGCCTGACCCCAGGCACACCGACACGAGCCGGTCCCATCGCGGGGCCGGCTCTTGTCATGCCCGCGAGGCGTCGGACACCATCGCGGTCGTGACGGGGGACCTCAGCTACCTGGCCGTTGGCGCCACAAGGGTCGCGGACGCCCAGTGGGCCGAGGCACCGGCCGGGTACCGGCGGTTCGAGCGCACGCACCTCCTCGGCCACGGGCAGGACAGGTGGCTGGCCTCCACTTCGGCAGTGCAGTCGTGGGCCGTCAAGACCCGCAGCGGGTTCACGGTCGACCTCGCGCCAGGTGAGGAGCTGCGCGTGCATGAGGGGCAGGACCGCACGCTCGTCGCCTCGCTCGGGCCGGTCGGCCTGCGCGAGCCGGTTCGCGTAGTGGCCGTTGTTGACGAACCGGACCGCTGTGGCTTCGCGTACGGCACGCGGGCGGGGCACCCCGTCTCGGGCGAGGAGGCGTTCGTCGTGCACCGCTCGCCGGACGGGACCGTCTGGCTGACGTTGCGGTCCCTGACCCGGCCGGCGCCGGGGCCCTGGCGGCTGGTGTTCCCCGCAGCCCTGGTCGCCCAGCGCTGGTACCGCCGGCGCTACGCCCGCGCGCTGCTGCCGGTCGAGTGAGGTCCTGCCCGTCCCCGGCCGGCCGCGAGAGCAGTCAGCCCGCGAAGTGGTCCCAGCCGCCAGGGCCCTGCGCCTGCCCGTCGAGGGTGACGCCATCACCGGCGACGACGGTGCCGATCCGTCGCCAGCCGCGCGGCAACGGGACGTGCGCCGGGAAGCAGCCCAGCAGCGAGTGCTCCTCGCCACCGGTGAGCACGCACTCCCACGCCGTCTCCTCCCCCACCGCGCCGGCCAGCGCCGCGACGTCGGCCTGCAGCGCCTCCCGGCTCAGGTCCACCCCGACCCCGCTGGCGCGGGCGACCCGTCCGGCGTCGCGCACCAGCCCGTCGCTGAGGTCGAGCATCGCGTGCACCCCGGCCTCGGCGGCCAGCGGTCCCTGCCGGTAGGCCGGTCGTGGCCGACGGTGGTAGTCCACCAGCTCCGGTGCCCGGCCCGGTTCACCGCGTTCCAGCAGCCGCCAGCCGGCGTGCGAGCGGCCGAGGCTGCCGGCCACCGCGACGACGTCGCCGGGGCGGGCACCCGAGCGCAGCACCGGCTCGCGCCCCTCGAGGTCACCCAGGGCGGTCACCGACACGACGAGCATCCCGGGCGGCGCCGAGGACAGGTCTCCCCCGACGACGGGGGCGCCCGCCTCGCGGGCCGCCTCGGCCAGCCCCGTGGCGAAGTCGTGCACCCAGGCCAGCGGCGTGGCCGGGTCGGCGATGAGCGTGACCAGCAGGCCGGTGGGCACCGCGCCCATCGCGGCGACGTCGGCGAGGTTCTGCGCCACCGTCTTGGCACCCACGTCGGCACCGGTGGACCAGTCGTCGCGCCAGTCCCGGTCCCGCACCATCGCGTCGGTCGTGGCCACCACCTTGCCGTCCGGCGCGGCGACGAGTGCGGCGTCGTCGCCCGGCCCGAGCAGCACGCCATGGCCGCCGGGCAGCAGCGGGAAGATGCCCTCGAGCAGCTCGGACTCACTCACCTGCGCCAGGGTCGGACCCTCGGAACCGTTGGGATCCTTGACCACTCGTTGCCTCCTGCTGGGACGAAACCTGCACCGGCACGGTAGCGTCTGCGATGTCCGGGCCACGCCGGCCCCGGCACGGTTTCCTCGGGGCGCGCGTGCGCCCCGGCCAACCCTTGGAGGCATCGTGGTGGTCCAGGCCTACATCCTGATCCAGACCGAGGTGGGCAAGGCTGCCACCGTCGCCGAGGCGATCGCCGGCATCTCCGGAGTCACGCTGGCCGAGGACGTCACCGGCCCCTACGACGTCATCGCGCGCGTCGAGGCCCGCAACGTCGACGAGCTCGGCAAGCTGGTCATCGCCAAGATCCAGGACGTCGCGGGGATCACCCGCACCCTCACCTGCACGGTCGTGCACGTCTGAGCGCAGAGCAGCACCCCCGTATGGCGGCCGGTCGCGTGAGGCGACCCGGCCGCCATACGCGTTGTGCGGCAGCGCTGTCCGCGCTGGGTCTCGTCCTCCTGCTGCCGGCCTGCTCCCGCGGCGTGGAGGTCACCGCGGCACCCGAGGCCTCGTCGGCCGCCTGCCGCGCCGCCTCGGCGAAGTGGCCGGCGACGGTCGGCAACCAGAAGCCCGTCGACACGACGTCGGACTCCCGCGCCGTGCACGCCTGGGGCGACCCGGCCGTGATCGCCCGCTGCGGCGTGGCACCGCCCGGCCCCACGACGGACCAGTGCATCGAGGTGTCCGGGGTGGACTGGGTGGCCCACCGGCTCAGCGACGGCGTGCGTTTCACGACGTTCGGACGGGCGCCCGCGATCGAGGTGCTGGTGCCCTCGACCTACGCCCCCGAGCCGTTGCTGCTACCGGCGTTCACCGCTGCGGCGCAGACCATTCCGCAGGGCAGCCACCGCTGCCGCTGAGAGGCGGGGCCGTCTCAGCGCAGGCCGGTCCGGCGCGACAGCGCGAGCTGGAGCAGCTCGTCGATCAGCGCCGGGTAGTCCAGCCCCGAGACCGCCCACATCCGCGGGTACATCGACGTCGGGGTGAAGCCTGGCATCGTGTTGATCTCGTTGATGACCACGTCGCCGCCGCTGGTCCAGAAGCAGTCGACGCGCGCCAGGCCCTCGCAGCCAAAGGCGTCGAACGCGGCGGCCGCCAGGCGCCGGACCTCGTCGGACACCTCGACGGGGACGTCGGCCGGGCACGAGAGCTGGACGTCGGCCTCGGCGATGTACTTGGCCTCGAAGTCGTAGAAGTCGTGGCCCTGCACGACCTCGACCTCGGCGACCTCACTGGTGCGGGTGGGGGCGCCGTCGCGGCCCTCGAGCACGCCGCACTCGATCTCGCGGCCGACGATGGCCGCCTCGACGATGACCTTCGGGTCGTGCTCGCGCGCGGCCTCGATCGCGGCCTCGAGGTCCTCCTTGGCATTGACCTTGGTGATGCCCATGCTCGAGCCGGCGCGGGCCGGCTTGACGAAGACGGGGAACCCCAGCGAGCTCACCGCGTCCAGGGCTGCGGCCGGGTCGTGGCGCCACGCCTTGTCGGTGATCACGGTGTAGGGGCCGACCGGCAGGCCGTGGCCGGCGAGGACGACCTTCATGTAGTGCTTGTCCATGCCCGCGGCCGAGGCCAGCACACCGGAGCCGACGTAGCGGATGTCGGCGAGCTCGAGGAGCCCCTGCAGGGTGCCGTCCTCCCCGAACGGGCCGTGCAGCAGCGGCAGGACCACGTCGACGTCGCCGAGCGCGCGCGGCGGCTGGCCGGGCTCGAGGACGGCCAGGCTGCGGTCGGTGGTGCTCAGCGGCACGATCACGCCGTCGGCGGCGTCGTCGACCTCAGGGGTGTGCCCGGGGGTCAGCGCGAGGCGGTCCGGGTCGTCGGCGGCCAGGACCCAGCGGCCGTCCTTGGCGATCCCGATCGGCAGCACGTCGTAGGTGTCGCGGTCGATGGCGCGCAGCACGCCGGCGGCGGTCGAGCAGGAGACCGCGTGCTCGGAGGAGCGGCCGCCGAAGACGACGGCGACCCGCGGCTTGCGGGGCTCGGCGGACAGGGTGCTGGGGACGATGTCGGAGGCGCTCATCGAGGAGTGACCCTACCGCCCGGCATCCGGCCGCCGACACACCCGACCCCGGCGCTGGACCTACTGTGTGGGCGTGGACGCGACTCACCCCGACGACCTGGCCCCCGCCTCCCTGCTCGTCTCCGCCGGACGCCCGCCGCGCGTGCCCGGCGCGGGCGTCAACGCCCCGCTGGAGCTCACCTCGACCTACGTCGCCGACGGCGAGGTCAACTACGCGCGCGCCGGCAACCCGACCTGGACCGCCTTCGAGGAGGCGCTCGGCGCCCTGGAGGGCGGCACGGCGCTGGTGTTCGCCTCCGGTATGGCGGCCGTCGCGGCCGCGCTGTCCCTGGCACCCGAGCGCGGGGTGGTCGTGGCGCCGACCCACGCGTACAACGGCACCGGCTCGATCCTGGGCGACCTCGCCGACGCCGGACGCCTGGAGGTGCGCCGGGTGGACATCAGTGACACCACGGCCGTGGTGGCCGCGCTGGACGGGGCCGATCTCCTGTGGGTGGAGTCCCCGACCAACCCGATGCTCGAGGTCGCCGACGTGCCGGCGCTCGTCGCCGCGGCGCACGAGCAGGGTGCGGTCGTGGTGTGCGACAACACCTTCGCCACGCCTCTGGTGCAGCAGCCGCTCGCCGACGGCGCGGACGTGGTGATGCACTCGGTGACCAAGTTCCTCTCCGGCCACTCCGACGTCGTCCTCGGCGCCACCGTGACGGCACCCACCGAGCGCGGGCGCGAGCTGCAGGGACGACTGGCCCACCACCGGCTCGTCCACGGCGCGATCGCCGGCCCGGTGGAGACGTGGCTGGCGCTGCGCGGGATGCGCACCATGCATCTGCGGGTGGAGCGGGCCACGGCCAACGCCGCGGTGCTCGCCGAGCGGCTGGGCGGGCACCCGGCGGTCGAGCGGGTGCGCTACCCCGGGTTCGGGGCCGTCGTCTCGATCGAGGTCTGCGGTGGCGCCGAGGCCGCCGAGCGCGTGTCCGCGGCGGTGCGGCTGTGGACCCACGCCACGAGCCTGGGCGGCGTCGAGTCCCTCGTCGAGCGCCGCCGCCGGATCAGCACCGAGCCGCTGACCGTCCCGGAGAACCTGCTGCGCCTGTCCGTCGGGGTCGAGGACGTCGAGGACCTGTGGCGCGACCTGGACCGGGCGCTGCGCCAGGCCTGAGGGGTCAGTGCTTCTCGGCCTTGAGCCGCCGGGCCATCAGGGCGCGCACGACCTCCTCGGGCGTGCGCCCGTCGTGGACGACCGCGGCGACGTTCTCGATGATCGGCACGTCGACACCGTGGTGGCGGGCCAGGTCGAGGATCGCCTCGCAGGACTTCACGCCCTCGGCGGTCTGCTTCGTCACCGCGATGACCTCCTCGACGGACATCCCCTTGCCGAGGTTGACCCCGAAGGTGCGGTTGCGGGACAGCGGTGACATGCACGTCGCGATGAGGTCACCGACCCCGGCCAGGCCGGAGAAGGTCGCCGGGTCGGCGCCCAGCGCGACGCCGAGCCGGGTGGTCTCGGCCAGGCCGCGGGTGATGATCGAGGCCTTGGAGTTGTCGCCCATGCCCATGCCCTCGGCCATGCCGGCCGCCAGCGCGACGACGTTCTTGACCGCACCGCCGAGCTCGGTGCCGATGACGTCGGTGGCGGTGTAGGGCCGGAAGTACGGCGCGGCGCAGGCGTCGGCGACCATCTCGGCGACGGCGTGGTCGAGGCACGCCACCACGCTGGCCGCCGGCTGCTTGGCGGCGATCTCGGGTGAGAGGTTGGGCCCGGAGAGCACGGCGATCCGCTCCGGCTCGATCTTGCCGACCTCGGCGATGACCTCGCTCATCCGCTTGGTGGTGCCGAGCTCGACGCCCTTCATCAGCGAGACGACGGCGGCGTCACGCGGGATGAGGTCGGCCCAGTGGACAAGGTTCTCGCGCAGCTTCTGGGACGGCACCGACAGCACCACGATCTGGGCGCCCTCCACGGCCTCGGCCGGGTCGGTGGTGGCCGAGACGTTGTCGGGCAGGACCAGGTCGGGCTGGTAGTCGCGGTTGACCCGCTCGGTGTTGATCTGGTCGACGACCTCCTGGCGCCGGGCCCACATCCGCACCGTCGTGCCCGCATCCCCGAGCACCGCCGCGAAGGCCGTGCCCCAGCTGCCGGCGGTGAGCACCGCGGCCCGTGTCATGCCTGTCCTCCTGCTGCTCCTGCGGGCGGTTCACGTCGCGCCCGGTGGGGGTTGCCGGTCTCGGGCAGCCCGGACGAGCGGACGTCGAAGCGCTGCGCCGGGGCCTGCTCCCCCCGCATCTGCTCCAGCAGCCCGGTGATCGCGTCCATGATGCGGTCGGTCGCCTCGCGCAGGGTTGCCCGGTCGAGGGGCTGACCGTACAGGTCGCTGAGGTCCACGGCGGGGCCGGCCCACACGTGCATCGTCTTGCGGGGGAAGAACCGCGGGCGCTTGCCGTAGGGCTCGAGGATCTCCTGGGGCCCCCACTGCGCCACCGGGATGACGGGGCACTGGGTGGTCAGCGCCACCCGCGCGGCCCCGGTGCGACCGGTCATCGGCCACATCTCGGGGTCCCGGGTCAGGGTGCCCTCGGGGAAGATCGGCACGCACTTGCCCGCCTCGATGGCGACCACGGCGGCACGGAAGGCCTCGACGGCCTGGGAGGTGCCGCGATACACGGGGATCTGGTCGGCGGCGCGCAGCAGCCGGCCGACCAGCGGGATGCGGAACACCCCCTCCTTGGCCAGGAAGTAGGGCGGGTGCCCGTTGTCGTAGAGGAAGTGCGCGAACGCGATCGGGTCGATGTAGGACAGGTGGTTGGGGGTGACGACGAACCCGCCGGTCTCGGGGAGGTTCTCGACGCCGCGCCACTCGTGCCGGGTCAGCAGGATCATCAACGGGCGCAACAGGCCCGCGGCGAAACGGTAGGCCAGGGGCAGCCTGTTCCGGGGTCGTTTCCGCCGCACCAGTGATCCGCCCTTCCCGCGTCCGCCCGTTGCGGCCGTCGCGGCCATCTTCCCGGTCGGCGCGGGTCGGTGTCGAGGCGGCCTGCCGTGCTGAGACGATCACCATGATGAGCACGGGAGAACAGCAGCGGTGGCGCGTCGTCGTGCCGGTCAAGGGCCAGCTGTCGGCCAAGAGCCGGCTGCACCCGCCGGCGGGGGTGCTCCGCTCCGACCTCGCGCACGCGTTCGCGATCGACACCCTGGCCGCGGTCCATGCCTGTATGCCGGTGAGCCGCCTCCTGGTCGTCACCTCCGACGAGCTCACCCGCGGCTGGGCCCGCGAGCGCGACGTCGCCGTGACCGCCGACCCCGGCTCGGGGCTCAACGACGCGGTCCGCGCGGGCCTGGCCTCGCTGGAGGTGCGGCACGGCGAGGGCCCCACCGCGGTGCTGCTCGGCGACCTGCCCACCTTGCGGCCCGCCGACCTGGCCCGGGCCCTGACCGCCTGCTGCGCGCACGAGCGCAGCTTCGTCCCCGACGCCGAGGGCACCGGGACGGTGCTGCTCGCCGCCCACGCGGGCGGGTCGATCAACCCGCGGTTCGGCTCGGGGTCGGCGCACGCCCACGAGCGTGACCACACCCGGCTGGACCTGGACCTGCCGCACCTGCGCTCGGACGTGGACGACGACGTGGCCCTGGCGCGCGCGGTCTCGCTGGGCGTCGGCCCGCGCACCGCGCGGGTCCTGGCCTCGCGCCGGCACTAGCCTTGGCCGCATGCAGGCCAGCGTCCACCGCTTCGACCCCGCCACCGGCGCGGGCAGCGTGCTGCTCGACGACGGCCGGGAGGTCCCCTTCGACGCCGAGGTCTTCGACGCCAGCGGGCTGCGGCACGTCCGTCCCGGGCAGCGGCTGAGCGTCACGAGCGACGGGGAACGCCTGACCCGGCTGTGGATCGTCGGCATCGGCGAGGGAGAGCCCATCCGCTGAGCGCCGGGGCGGGCGTCCCTCCGCGAAGGGGCTTGGGCCGGCAGCCCGCCGCCGCTACAGTCGCCGGGCTCGCGCTCGTCGGCCTCGGCGTCCTGGCGGACACGGCCCCGGTCCACTACGCACCGCACTCCCTGTGGCTGCTGGTGTGTCCCCTGTTCGTGTGCGGGCTCGGCATGGGTTGCTGTTTCGGGTCGCTGTTCGCCGTGGCACTGGGCGAGGTGTCGGAGGAGCAGGCAGGCAGCGCCTCCGGCACCCTCAACCCGTCCAGCAGCTCGCCACCTCGGTCGGTGCGGCGCTGATCTCGACGACCTACCTGACCGGCTCCGCGACCGGGTCCGGCCACGCCGTCATCCGCAGCCTCGTCGTCGTGCTGGCGGTCGTCGCCGTGTGCTTCGCCTGCCTGCCCCTGCTGCCCCGCCGGGCCGCCGCCGACGCCCACTGACCCCGACCCCTGGCCATGACGACGACGGGGCCGGCACCCGCAGGTGCCGGCCCCGTCGTGTGGGCTGGAGTGCTCAGGCCTTCTTGGCCGGTGCCTTCCGGGCCGTGGTCTTCCTGGCCGGAGCCGCCTTGGTGGCGGTCTTCTTGGCCGCCGCCTTCGTGGCCGGGGCCGTGGTGACCTTCTTCGCGGGCGCCTTCTTGGCCGGGGCCGCCTTGGTGGCGGTCTTGGTCGCCGTCTTCTTCGCCGGAGCCGCCTTGGTGGTGGCCGACTTCGCCGCCGTCCTGGCCGGAGCCGCCTTCGTGGCGGTCTTGGTGGCCGCCTTCTTCGCCGGAGCCGCCTTGGTCGCGGTCTTCTTGGCCGCCGCCTTGGTGGTGGTGGTCGCGCCGGCAGCCTTGCGGGCCACCGCCGTGCCGGCCTTGGCCGCCGTGCCCGCAGCGGCACGCGCGCCGGCCGCAGCGGTCTTGGGCAGCTGGCGCGGGTCGGCGACGACCGTGCGGAACGCGGTGCCGGCCTTGAACTTCGGCACCGAGGTCTTCTTGATCTTCACCGTCTCGCCCGTGCGCGGGTTGCGGCCCGTGCGCGCGGCCCGTGCCGCCTTCTCGAAGGTGCCGAAGCCGGTGATGCCGACCTTCTCGCCCTTCGCGACGGCCCGGATGATGACGTCGAGCACCGCTTCGAGAGCTTCTGCCGCGGCCTTCTTGCTGCCGAGGCGCCCTTCAAGGGCGTCGATCAGTTCTCCCTTGTTCACGTCTTCCCCTCCCGAGGAAATGTGCGCCGGACCCCTTGCCCGGCGGGTCTGCGGCCGAGCCTGTGCTCGACTTGGAGACGACGTTAGGCCTCCGGGAGTGTGGAGTCCACCACAAACGGAACATCGGATTCGTTGTGTCGCAACGTGTTTGAACAGGGGCCGAGACCGCCCCTGACCTGCACAGACCCTTCGGAGGTGCCCCCGCGACCCCACCCCAGACGCAGTTCGGCGCCCCCGGCGAGGGGCGCCGACGGTCGTTGTTGTGTTGTGGCAGAACGGATTTCGCGATATTGGGACTCGCGGCTCAGCCGGCGGTCGAGGCAGCCAGAGTGCTCGGCTTGTATGCCGGTCGGGTCGCCTCGAAGGCACTCACCTCGGCCTCGTGGCGCAGGGTGAGCCCGATGTCGTCCAGGCCCTCCAGCAGCCGCCAGCGCGTGTAGTCGTCGACCTCGAACGGCGCGACGATGTCCTTGGCGGTGATGGTGCGCGACTGCAGGTCCACCGTCACCTCGGCCCCCGGCTCGTTCTCGAGCAGCTTCCACAGCAGCTCGACGTCGTCCTGGCTGGCCTGCGCCGTGAGCAGGCCCTGCTTGCCGCTGTTGCCGCGGAAGATGTCGGCGAAGCGCGAGGAGATGACGACGCGGAAGCCGTAGTTCATCAAGGCCCACACGGCGTGCTCCCGGGAGGAGCCGGTCCCGAAGTCGGGCCCGGCCACCAGGACCGACCCCGCGGCATACGCGGGGTTGTTGAGGATGAAGGTCTCGTCGCGGCGCCAGGCCGCGAAGAGGCCGTCCTCGAAGCCGGTGCGGGTGACGCGCTTGAGGTACTCCGCCGGGATGATCTGGTCGGTGTCGACGTTGCTGCGGCGCAGCGGGACGCCGATGCCGGTGTGGGTCGTGAACTGCTCCATGGCGAATCTCCTCAGGCGCTCAGGTCGGCGGGGCTCGACAGCGTGCCGCGCAGGGCGGTGGCGGCTGCGACCAGCGGGCTGACCAGGTGGGTGCGCCCGCCCTTGCCCTGCCGGCCCTCGAAGTTGCGGTTGGACGTCGAGGCGCTGCGCTCACCCGGCGCGAGCTGGTCGGGGTTCATGCCCAGGCACATCGAGCACCCGGCGAGGCGCCACTCGGCGCCGGCCTCGATGAACACCCGGTCCAGGCCCTCGGCCTCCGCCTGGAGGCGGACCTTGGCCGAGCCGGGCACGACGAGCACGCGCACGCCGTCGGCGACCTTGCGGCCCTTGAGGATCCCCGCGGCGGCGCGCAGGTCCTCGATCCGGCCGTTGGTGCAGGAGCCGACGAACACGGTGTCGACCCGGATCTCGCGCAGCGGCGTCCCGGCGGTCAGGCCCATGTAGTCCAGCGCACGCTGCGCCGCGGCCTTCTCGGACTCGTCGCCGAAGGACTCGGGGTCGGGCACGCGGGCCGACAGCGGCAGGCCCTGGCCGGGGTTGGTGCCCCACGTGACGAAGGGGCTCAGCGTGGAGGCGTCGAGGTGCACCTCGAGGTCGAAGACGGCGTCGTCGTCGCTGCGCAGGCGGGACCAGTCGGCCACGGCGGCGTCCCAGTCGGCCCCGGTCGGGGCGTGCGGGCGGCCCTGCAGGTAGTCGAACGTCGTCTGGTCCGGCGCGATCATGCCCGCGCGGGCGCCGGCCTCGATGGACATGTTGCAGACCGTCATCCGGGCTTCCATCGACAGGGCCTCGATGGCCGAGCCGCGGTACTCGATGACGTAGCCCTGCCCGCCGCCGGTGCCGATCTTGGCGATTACGGTGAGCACGATGTCCTTGGCCGTGACGCCGTCCGGCAGCTCGCCGTCGACGTTCACCGCCAGGGTCCGGAACGGCTTGAGCGGCAGCGTCTGCGTGGCGAGCACGTGCTCGACCTCGCTGGTGCCGATGCCGAACGCGAGCGCCCCGAACGCGCCGTGGGTGGAGGTGTGGCTGTCGCCGCAGACGATGGTCATGCCGGGCTGGGTCAGCCCGAGCTGCGGCCCGACGACGTGGACGATGCCCTGGTCGACGTCACCCATCGGGCAGAGCCGGACGCCGAACTCCTCGCAGTTGCGGCGCAGCGTCTCGACCTGGGTGCGGCTGACCGGGTCGGTGATGGGGCCGGGCGTCGTGGGGACGTTGTGGTCCTCGGTGGCCAGGGTCAGGTCGGGGCGGCGCACCGGGCGGCCCTCGAGCCGCAGCCCGTCGAAGGCCTGGGGGCTGGTGACCTCGTGGAGCAGGTGGAGGTCGATGTAGAGGAGGTCGGGCTCCCCCTCGGCCCGGCGCACGATGTGCGCGTCCCAGACCTTCTCGGCCAACGTGCCTGCCATCGAACCAACCTCCGTCTGACGGGTGCAGCGAGCCACTCTGCGCGCCTGCTCCGTGAAGGCTGACGCACTTTCCCGGCCCACGAACTTGCGTCTCAGGCACTGAGACGGCAATATCAGGACATGGACAACTCTAGCGGAGTCGGCGTTCTCGACAAGGCCGCGATCGTTCTGGGCGCCCTCGAGGCCGGGCCGTCGACCCTCGCGCAGCTCGTCGGGGCCACCGGCCTGGCCCGCCCCACTGCCCACCGGCTCGCCGTCGCGCTCGAGCACCACCGGCTCGTCACCCGTGACATGCAGGGCCGCTTCGTGCTCGGCCCGCGCCTGGGCGAGCTGGCCGCCGCCGCCGGCGAGGACCGGCTGCTCGCGGCCGCCGGCCCGGTGCTCGGGGCGCTGCGCGACCACACCAACGAGAGCGCCCAGCTGTTCCGCCGCCAGGGCGACCAGCGCATCTGCGTCGCCGCCGCCGAGCGCCCGATGGGCCTGCGGGACTCCATCCCGGTCGGCGCCAGCCTGTCGATGCTGGCCGGCTCGGCCGCCCAGGTGCTGCTCGCCTGGGAGGAGCCGGACCGGCTGCACCGCGGGCTGCAGGGCGCCAAGTTCACCGCCACCACGCTGTCCGGCGTGCGCCGCCGCGGCTGGGCCCAGAGCGTCGGCGAGCGCGAGCCCGGTGTCGCCTCGGTGTCGGCCCCGGTCCGCGGTCCGTCGGGCCGGGTCGTCGCCGCCGTGTCCATCTCCGGTCCGATCGAGCGCGTCTCCCGCCAGCCCGGCCGGCTGCACGCCGCGACCGTCGTAGCCGGGGCCAACAAGCTCACCGAGGTCCTGCGGCGGGCCCACGCCGCCCAGCAGGCGGCCCAGCAGCAGGGCGCCTGAGCCGCCACCCCGGATAACCGGTCGCGTGCGGCCGGAGGAGCCGGTCACCATGCCGACATGACCGAGCTCGTCCGGCCGCACGTGCGCTACCACCGCTCGTTCCTCGACACCGCGCGCGAGCTCGAGGCGGAGGGCAACGGCGGCTTCCTCGACCTGGGCCGCCACCCGCTGGATACCCTGGAGGGCGAGGCGGGTTTCGCTGCATACGTGCACGAGCTGCTGGCCAAGGCGCTCCCCGAGACCCCGCGCCCGGCAGACCACGTGCCCGACACGGTCCTGTGGGTGGTCGACGGCGAGCAGATGCTCGGCCGCGTCTCCATCCGGCACTCCCTGACCCCGTTCCTGCTCGAGGTGGGCGGCCACATCGGGTATGCCGTGCGGCCGTCCGCCCGCCGCCGGGGCCACGCGAGTGCCGCGCTCCGGCTGGCCCTCGCGGTGGCCCACGACCTCGGCATCGACCCCGCCCTGCTGACCTGCGACGAGGACAACACCGCCTCCCGGCTCGTCATCGAGCGGGCGGGTGGGCGACTCGATGACGTGCGCGCGGGCAAGCGCCGCTACTGGCTGGCGACCGGGGGCCGCTGACCGCAGAGCACTGGCAGCGGGCCGCCCAAGCCCGCTGGGTACCCTTCGCCGCGTGAACGCCGTCGCCGACCTGCTGGACCGGGCCCGGGTGGCCCGCATCCGACGCGCCCTGCGGGACGGCGAGCGACCACAGCGGCTGGGCCTCGTGCTCGACTGCAGCGACCTGCGGGCGACCTCGCGCGAGCCCCTGGACGCCGGCGCGGGGCACAGCGCCGGCGCTGCGCACGCGGACGACCTGCTCTACTGGTGCGAGGAGTGGGACATCGACCACCTGGCGGTCCACGTGGTCACCGCGGGCGTGCTGCGCCGGGGCCAGGGTGGACAGGTCGGCTACCTGCGCGGCCTGGTCGAGGCGGTCGTCGCCGACACCGTGGCCGGACCCGGCGAGAGCTGGCGGCTCGAGGTCGAAGGGGACGTCAGCCGGCTCCCGACCTCCACCATCGCGGCCCTCCGGCTGGCCGCCGCGCTCACCCGGAGCCGGCGGCACCAGCTCACCATCTCGATCGGCCACCCCGGGGAGCCGGCACAGGCGCTGGACGCGGCCGACCTCGTGCTCACGCCTCCGCTGCCCCTCGGGCTGACCGAGCGCGAGCTGGCCGAGGCGCTGCTGGAGTGGTCACGCACCGAGGTCGGCCGCGCCGGCTGACCCGCCGGTGGCCAGGCGTTCGCTCGCCGTGGGGCCACGCCGGGCCACGGGCACGACCGCGGTCGCCTTCGCCAGCCCCATGGTCGGGACGCCGAGGTAGAGGCTCTCGTGCCCGCCCGCGGGGACGGCAAAGGTCTCGTGCCAGATCCCCACCGCGCCGGACGCCTTGCGGGCGCGGGCGTTGAACGCCTGCCACGCCGGCCGGTGGGCGTGGTCGGGCGCGGAGGCGTAGCGGTAGATGTCCTCGACGCTGCGCCAGTACTGCACCACGGTCGGCCCGCCGGCACCGACGAGGCTGCGCGCCTCAAGGAAGCCGAGGTCCTCCCCCTCGCCGCGCGCCGCGGCCGCCTTGGTCTGGTAGAGCTCGCGGACCATCCGCGGCATGGCTGTGACGACCGGCAGCCAGGCGTCGACCCGCCACGGCTGGGTGAGGCGCATCCCGATGAGGAACACCGCGATCCCGCCGTCGTGCTCGTGGGTGACGCGCTCGGTGTGGACCTGGACCATGAGCCCTCCTTGGATAGTGCGACTCTCCAATAGTGGATAGCGCTACTATCCAGTGTCAAGGAGGTTGACCAATGCGGATCTCGGAGCTCTCGGCCCGCAGCGGCGTGTCCGTGGCGACGCTGAAGTACTACCTGCGCGAGGGGCTGCTGCACGCCGGCCTGGCCACCAGCGCGACCACCGCGACGTATGACGAGTCGCACCTCGAGCGGGTCCGCCTCATCCGCGCGCTGCTCGACAGTGGCGGCCTGTCCGTGGCCGCCGCCCGGCGGGTCACCGACGCCCTGGACACCCCTCCACCGGCCCGGCATGACCTGCTCGGCGTCGCCCACGGCGCACTGAGCGGCGGACCCCTCTCCCCCGAGGAGGGTTCGGCCGCGACGGCCGCCGCCGCACTCGTGGACGCCCTGGGCTGGCACGTCGACATCTGCGCCCCGGCCCGGGTCGAGCTCGAACGGGCGCTGGCTGCGGCGGCGGCAGGCGGGCTCGAGGTCCCCGCACGCGACCTGACGGCCTACGCCCGGGCGATGCACAAGGTCGCCGAGGTCGATGTCCGCGGCGTGCCCCGCGACTCGGCGGCCGCGGCCCTGCGGCACGTGGTGGTCGGCACGGTGCTGCTCGACCCCGTGCTGCTGGCCCTGCGCCGGCTGGCCCAGGAGGACGTCAGCAGCCACCAGGCCTGAGCTCAGCCCGGCCAGTCCTGCTCGACGACCAGGCCTCCGACCACGTCGACCGTGAGCGCCGGCGGGCCGTCGGGCAGCACACGCAGGGCATAGCGGCCGGCCTCCAGCTCCGGGAAGACCGCCGTGAGGCTCGAGCCCCGGCCCGTCGGGCGGGCGACGACGCCGACGTGGGTCGGGACGGCCGGGTCGTCGCCCAGGCGGACGACCTCGACCTCCCGGCCCTCCAGCCGTGCCGGCATCGAGATCACGATGGCACCGACGTCGTCGCCGATGTCGAGGAGCACCGGGCCCTGCCCGGCGAAGGGGTTCTCCTGGTCGTGACGGTGGGTCATCCCGGCCTCCAGGGCCTCGGGACCGGAGGGCGCGGCGGGGCGCCCACCGGTCCGTCGCGGTCAGCTGTGCGGTGTGCCGGGACGGCTCTGGAAGCCGCCGGCGGGCGTGCCCAGGTAGGGGAAGCGCCCGAGGAAGACGGCGTTGGTGTTGTGCGTGCCATCCGTGATCGCCGACGTCGCGGCATCCGGGGTGAACGACTTGTCCACCAGGGGGATGGTCAGCCCGGCCACCGCCCTCAGCTCGATGGTCACGACGTCGTCGGTGAGCCGCCGACCGTTGGGGAAACCGGCGGCGTCGCCTCCGACCAGGCCAAGCGGGTTGGGCTTGGACGACGGCGGGACCGCCAGGTTGAGCCGGAGCATGTCCGCCTGGGTGGACCCGGTGAAGTTCTGGAACCCCGGCACCACTCCGGTGGGGATGCCGGTGAGGAGAATCGCCAGCAGGTCCGCGCGCGGCTTGGTGTACGCCTTCAGGTGCGGGAACACCCCGGGGTAGAGCACCGGCAGCAGCCCGGCGAGCTCCGGCCTGGACACGTACTTCGCGAACGCCGAGTCCCCGTGCGGGGTCTGGGCGTTCCAGCGGTCCTTGGACGCCATGGGGATGAGCACTTCGTTGACCAGCGGGTTGCCCAGCCGGGAGACCTGCTGGAACGGGCCGAAGGAGTCCGGGTGGCCGTCGGAGTCGTAGACCTTTGAACGCTGGCGGCTGGCCGTCGCCCAGACCCCGATGACCGAGCCGGCATCGCCGACGCTGGTGGGCGTGCGGCCACCACGGGCCAGGTCGGACTTGGGCACCTGGATCGCGATCGTGTGGACGTTGGAGTCCTGCAGGCCGTTGACACCTGGGGCGTCGGCCATCGGGATCAGGTGCAGGTGCTGGAACGGGCGCAGCGTGCCGAGGTCGAAGATGCTGCCGAGGTCGACCCAGAAGCCGTCCGCACGCTGACCGGCAAACACCGTGCGCCCGCCCGGGAGGGCATGGACCCCCTGGGCGGCCAGGCTCGCATAGCCCGGCGTGCTTCGCGGGCCGATGTTGACCGGCGGCACCGCGAGGCGGTCGGCCAGCCGCTGGGGCTGGCGGCCCCGGGCGACCCGCACGACCGAGTACGTCTGCGGCCGGTTGAACGTGGCGTCACCGATGTTCTTGATCGGTCCGGTGTTGTAGAGGAACGTGTTGGCGTTCTTCACCCGCGTCGTGAAGCGGAACTGGTAGGTCACGTCCGGCTGGGCGTCCCCACTGTTGGACACCTTGATCTCGTAGAGGACGTCGTCCCCGAACTCGTAGAAGTTCGGTCCCCCGTCAGGGTGCTGCAGGGGGATGAAGTTGGCGATCAGCGTGACCGTGTCCGGCTTGTCGGGGCTGACGAACGCGTAGACGTCGGTGTTGTCGGCAACCGGGTCCTTGGAGACCTCCGGGGCCTCACGGTGCGACGACATGGCTCACCTCCTCGACGCGGCGCGGGCGATGGCAGTGGCGAGGTCGGGGTCGTGCACGACGACCTCCTGCTCACCGACGAGCAGCGTGACGTCGCCGGAGCTGACGTCCTGGATGTAGGCGACCAACGGCCCGCCGGTGCGCACCGGTGCGAGCGGGTTGTGGGTGTCGAGCGGGTTGCGCACCAGGGCAGCTGGCGCGAGCGTGACCGCACCGGCGACAGCGGCGCCGGCTGCGGAGGCGGATAGGAAGGTCCGCCGCGTGGTCTGGGGCATGGTCCATCCCTCGTGCCGGACGCGATGGTCCGGCTCCGGCTCGGGCTGGCCTGTCGCCCCCTGGCGCCAGCGGGATCAGTGGGCTGACGCGGGCCGGCGCGCCACTGACGATCCTTGTCCCGTGGCACGGCAGCGGGTCCACCGGATGAACGAGGAGCCCCTACGGAAAAAGGCGATCCCCGCCCTGGTGACCAGGGCGGGGATCGCCTTTTGCGAGTAGCCCCGACGGGATTCGAACCCGCGCTACCGCCTTGAGAGGGCGGCGTGCTAGGCCGCTACACAACGGGGCCCTAGCTGGTTGCTGTCCTTCACGCTTCCGCGCTCTGCAACCGGTGGAAACCTTACCGAATGGTCAGAATTTCTCCGAATCGCGTCCGACCGTCTCCGACCGGACAACAGCGCTGGGGTACCAGGACTCGAACCTAGACTAACTGAACCAGAATCAGTCGTGCTGCCAATTACACCATACCCCAAGGGGGTATCCCGGCCGGCTTCCCCGAAGGGCTTCCGGACCGCGATCCGGGGGTGAACATTACCGGGCGCCTGCCCCGGTTCCCAAATCGGCCTCCCGCGCCGCCAGGAGAGCGCCCACGTCGGCCAGGGAGGACACCCGCGGGCCGTCCCACCCGTGCCCCGTGCCGGCCCCCAAGTGCCCGGCGCCCTCGCGGGCCAGCCACACGGCATACAGGCCAGCCGAGCGGGCCCCGTACGCGTCCACCAGCGGGTCGTCTCCCACGTATGCCGTGACCGCGGGCTCGCTGCCCATCCGCGAGCAGGCGTGCGCGAAGACGCGCGGGTCCGGCTTGCCGTAGCCGAGGTCGTCGGTGGTCACGACGACCTCGAAGCGGTCCTCCAGCCCCGCGAGGCGCAGCTTCTCGGCGGTGTAGGCCGCGCCGGAGTTGGTGAGCACTCCCACCGGCCAGCCCTGCCCCTCGGCACGCCGCAGCAGCGAGGAGACGTCGTCGAAGGCCCGCAGGTGGTCGGCGAAGGCCGGCGCATAGGCGGCCTCGAACCGGCCATGGGCGTCCTCGACCTGGTCCAGCCCCAGGTGCTCGGCCAGGTCGGTCACGCGGGCACGGCGCATCGCCGTGAAGTCCAGCTCGCCGCGGGTGTAGGCGCCGAACAGGCCGCGCGGGTCGGCCCGGAAGCGCCGGGCCGCGGCCTCGTACAGGTCCGCCCCTGCCTGCGGCCACAGCGCGGCGGCCGCCGTCCTGCCCGCCGCGATCATCGCGGCGGTGCTGTCGACGAGGGTGTCGTCGAGGTCGAGCAGGACGGCGACCACGCGCGTCAGAGCGAGGCGCGCAGGCGGCGCAGCCGGGCCAGGGTCGACTCGCGGCCGAGGATCTCCATGGACTCGAACAGCGGCGGGCTGATCCGCTGCCCCGAGACCGCGGTCCGCAGCGGACCGAAGGCGAACTTGGGCTTGAGGCCCAGGCCGTCCACGAGCGAGGCGCGCAGGGCGGCCTCGAGGTCGGCGGCCTTCCACTCCCCCACGGCCTCCAGCGCCTTGGTGCCGGCGTCGAGCACGTCGCCGGCGTCGTCCTTGAGCTGGGCGCGGGCGTCGTCGGCGATCTCGAGCGCGTCGTCGGCGGCGTAGAACGGGGCGACCAGGGCGGTGGCCTCGGACAGCAGCGCCATCCGCGTCTGGATCAGCTCGGTGACGGCGCGGAGGCGCTCCAGCTGCTCGGCGGTCGGCTCAGCCGGAAGCACGCCGTCGCGCTCGAGGTAGGGGCGCAGGCGGCCGGCGAGGTCGTCCAGGGCGAGCTCACGGATGTAGACGCCGTTGAGCCACTCGAGCTTCTTGAGATCGAAGATCGGGCCGACCGGGTTGACCTTGGACCAGTCGAAGCGGGCCGAGAAGTCGGCGAAGTCGAAGACCTCGACCTCGTTGCCCTCGGCGTCGTGCGCCGGCGGGTAGGCCAGCAGCGCGAGGAAGTTGACCAGCGCCTCGGGCAGGTAGCCCTGCTCCTGGAACCACGTCAGGCGCGCAGCGGGGTTCTTGCGCTTGCTGATCTTGGACTTGTCGGTGTTGCGCAGCAGGGGCATGTGCGCGAACGCCGGCGCCTCCAGGCCGAGCCACTGGTAGAGCAGGACGTGCTTGGGCGTGGAGCTGATCCACTCCTCACCGCGCACCACGTGGGTGATGCCCATCTCGTGGTCGTCGACGACGACGGCGAGGTGGTAGGTCGGGAACCCGTCGGCCTTGAGGATGACCTGGTCGTCCGGGCGCGGTGCGCTGACCTGACCGCGGATGAGGTCGGTGAAGGTGAGCTCGACGTCGTCGGGGATCAGCATCCGCACCACGGGCGTCTCGGTGAACCCCGGGAGGGCCGAGCGCTCCTCGCGCGTCCTGCCGTAGCAGAGGCGGTCGTAGCCGGTCGGCTGCTTGGCCTTCTGCTGCGCTTCGCGCATCTCGGCCAGGCGCTCCTGGGAGCACCAGCAGAAGTAGGCCTTGCCCTCGGCCAGCAGCCGGTCGACATACGGCTGGTAGGTCTCCAGCCGCTCGGACTGGCGGTAGGGCGCGAACGGGCCGCCGACGTCCGGCCCCTCGTCCCAGGTCAGGCCCAGCCAGTGCAGCGTGTCGAACACCTGCTGCTCGCTGTCCTCACGGAAGCGGGCGCGGTCGGTGTCCTCGATGCGCAGGACGAACTGGCCGCCCTGCTGGCGGGCGAAGCCGAGGTTGAACAGTGACATGTAGGCCGTGCCGACGTGCGGGTCGCCCGTCGGGGAGGGCGCGACGCGCGTGCGGACAGGACGGGAAGGGGTCTCACTCATGATGGTCCGATTCCAGGTAGGGAAGGTGCAGGGCCGGGGCGCTCAGCCGCGGCGCAGGAACGGGTTGGAGAGGGTGCCGATGCCCTCGATCTCGACCTCGACGCGCTGCCCCGTCTCCACCGGGCCGACACCCGCCGGGGTGCCGGTGAGGATCACGTCGCCGGGCAGCAGCGTGAAGGCCTGCGAGGCGTAGGAGACCAGTGTCGCCACGTCGTGGATCATGTCGCCGGTCGTGCCGTCCTGCACGACCTCGCCGTCGAGGCGCGTCACCAGGGACAGGTCGCTGGTGTCGAGCTCGGTCTGGATCCAGGGCCCGAGCGGGCAGAAGGTGTCGAAGCCCTTGGCGCGGGCCCACTGCCCGTCGGACTTCTGCAGGTCGCGGGCGGTCACGTCGTTGGCGCAGGTGTAGCCGTAGACGACGTCCTTGACCTGCTCGGGGCTGATGTCCTTGCAGATCCGGCCGATGACGACGGCAAGCTCGCCCTCGTAGTGCACGTTGCTGCTCTGCCGCGGCATGACCACGGGGTCGCCGGGGCCGACGACGGCGGTGTTGGGGATGAGGAACATCAGGGGCTCGGCCGGCGGCTCGCCACCCATCTCTGCCGCGTGGTCGGCGTAGTTCCTGCCGATCCCGATCACCTTGCTGCGCGGGATGATCGGCGCCAGCAGCCGCACGTCCCCGAGCGGGACGCGGTTGCCCGTGAAGACGACCGCCTGGTACATCGGGTCGCCCTGGATCTCCAGGACCACCTCCTGTCCCGGCTCGCCCTCGATGACGCCGAAGGTCGGGTCCTCACCTGTCGTGTATCTCGCGATGCGCACGTGCCGAGGCTACCGGTGGCGGCACGTACCCTTGACTCCCGTGGTCGGGCAGGTGATGGAGCAGGCGCAGTGGCGCGCCCGGGAGTCGGCACACCACGAGCGCGTCGACGCAGCCACCGCCGCCCACCTGGAGCGACGGCACGAGGGGCGCAAGCACCCGGTCAACGACTTCCTGTGGACCTACTACTCGCACCGACCAGCCCAGCTGCGCCGGTGGCACCCGGGTGCCGGGGTCGGGCTGCGCGGCGCGGCCGACCGCGCCGGCTGGAAGCTCTACCGGTATGCCGGTGGGCTGGCGTCCGTGGACCTGCCCGCCTTCCTGGCGGCCCGTGGCGACACGGTGCGCTTCGTCCGGGACCTGCTGGCGGCCACCGCCTCGAGGCCCGCGCACCTGGGCTGCTTCGGGCTGCACGAGTGGGCGATGGTCTACCGGCTCACGCCCGAGCAGGTGCGCCACGCCGACTGGCCGCTGCGGCTGGGGGCATCGGGCACCGACGAGGTCGTCGAGGCCCACCAGGTCCGGTGCTCCCACTTCGATGCGTTCCGGTTCTTCACGCCCCCGGCCCGGCCGCTGAACGCGCTGGCGCCCACGCGCGATACCCAGTCTGTGCTGGAGCAGCCGGGGTGCCTTCACGCGAACATGGACCTCTACAAGTGGGCCTACAAGCTCACGCCGGTGGTCCCGAGCGACCTGGTCGCGGACTGCTTCGACCTCGCCCGGGAGGTGCGCGAGCTGGACATGCGGGCCGCGCCGTACGACCTGTCCGATCTCGGCTTCGAGCCGGTGCGGATCGAGACGACCGAGGGCAAGCAGGAGTACGTCGCCGCGCAGCGCGGCTTCGCGGCGCGCGCCCAGGAGCTGCGCGCGCGACTGGTCACCGTGTGCGACGCCGTGCTGGCGTCGCCCGGTCAGTCCGCCTCGTCGTCGAGGTAGAGGCAGAACGGGTGTCCTGCCGGGTCGAGCAGGACCCGGACGGTCTCCTGGGGCTGGAACTGCGCCAGCTCCGCGCCGACGCTGAGCGCGTGCGCCACGGCCTCGTCGAGGTCGTCGACCTCGAGGTCGAGGTGCATCGACATCTGCGGGTCGCCCTCCCCCGCCGGCCACACCGGCCGCACGTAGCCCGCGTCGGTCTGGAAGCCGAGGTTGTAGCCGGCGTCCTTCGACGGGGCGACGGTGGCCCAGCCCGGCTCGTCCGTGAAGACCTGCCAGCCGAGCAGGTCGGAGTAGAAGCGGGCCAGCGCCCGTGCGTCCCTGGTGTCCAGGACCACGCCGAACCAGGTCTTCGTCGTGCGCAGCGGCATGCGCCCACGCTGGCACGCGGTGGCCGGCGGCACCACCCGAATCGCTCCGGGCCGCAGAGGCGGGCCTCGTGGCGGAGGCGGGTCGCAGCCGGCGAACCTACGGTGGGGTGATGGACGCGGCGACCTTCCCACAGCTGACCGCCCGGGACCTCAACGGCCGTGAGGTCGCCCTCCCGGCCGGCCTCCCCGGTGAGCTGACCGTGGTGCTGGTGGCGTTCCGCCGGTCCCACCAGGCGCTGGTCGACTCGTGGGTGCCGTGGCTGGAGGCGCGGATGGCCGTGGACTCCCGCCTGCGGGTGGTGGAACTGCCGGTCCTCGCCCTGCACTGGGCGCCGGGTCGCGGCGCGATCGACGGTGGCATGGCGGCGGCGATCCCGGACCCGGCGGTGCGGCGGCGGACGCTCACCGTCTACACCGACGTGCGCCGGGTGGCGGCCGCCCTCGGGATCGAGGACCGCGAGACCATCACCGTGTGCCTGGTCGACCGGACGGGGCGGGTGTGGTGGAAGGGCTCAGGCGGGTTCGACCGCGCGACGGCGGCGGCGCTCGAGGCGGCCGTGCCGGACGACCTCGACGGCACCGGGGCGCTCCCGGGTGTGGAGCAGTTCGGGTTCGACTTCAACCCGCGGTTCCGGCTGGTGCTGGCCGCCGTCGGCGCCACCCCCACGACCTCGCACGCCACCGTCACGCCGGACCGGATCCTCGCCTGCCTGGGCCCCTGGTCGGTCTCGGTGCACCCGCAGAACGTCCGCGACGTGACCGTCACCGGGCCCTACCACTGGTATCGCGGGATCGGGATCCGCCTGTCCGTGACCGACCGGGGGCTGACCTTCGGGACGACCTACACGCGCGGCGTGTGCCTGACCCTCCACACGCCCGTGCGCGGTCCCTTGCCGCTGCTGCGCCACCCCAACCTGACGCTGACCGTCGCCGAGCCGGAGCGGTTCGCGTCGACGGTGCGACGGGCTGCCGGCCTGGACTGAGGGCCTGGCCGACCCGTGCCCCTCCGGTGGTTCCGACGGCGCGCAGGCCCGGCGTAGCCTGACGAGAGCCCCGCTGCCGTCCGGAGGGGGAGCCTGATGAGGAACGTCGTCCGACTGGCCATCACCGCGGTGGCGGTGACCGCCCTGGCGATCTACGGGCCGGCGCAGGTGCCGGCCGCTGCAAGAGCGACGCCAGTGGGGGTCGTCCCGCACGGACCGCCCGGCAGCTGGACGCTCGCCTGGGCCGATGAGTTCAGCGGCACCAGCGTCGACCTGCACAAGTGGCAGCCGAACTGGCTGGGGGTGACCAACACGATCAGCACCCCGCCGGTCAACACCGCCGAGCTGTCCTGCTACGACCCGCACCAGGTCACCGTGTCCGCGGGCGCGGTGCACCTGGCCGCGGTCCGGCGCTCCTGCCTGGGATGGCAGTACGCCTCCGGCCTGCTCAACACGGCGAAGACGTTCAACTTCACCTACGGCTACGCCGAGGCGCGGATGTTCCTGCCGCACACGGCAGCCGGAGCCTGCACCAACTGGCCGGCGTTCTGGCTCAACGGGCACGACGGCAACCCCATCGAAGAGGTCGACGTGATGGAGTGCCTGCAGGGCGACGTCGAGTGGGTCTACCACTACGCCGGCTACACCAAGCGGGTGATCCACCTGCCCCCCGCGTGGCACCAGAGGATGCCGCGGACTGCCTCCGGCTGGCACACCTTCGGTGTCGACTGGGAGCCGGGCCACCTGACCTTCTACTTCGACGGCGTGCCGCAGGGGTCGGCCGCCCAGTCGGCCACCCACCCCCACTACCTGATCGCCAACCTGGCCGTGTCGACCGTCATCTCGCCCCCGGTGCGGGTGCCACAGGCGGTGGGCATCGACTACGTCAGGGTCTTCAAGAAGAAGTGACC
>NZ_JBTCWL010000041.1:0-35423 GCF_054325275.1 Oryzihumus sp. | reverse complement strand
CCGACCTGGCCACCATCGTCACGATCGCGGCGACGGTGGGCGTGCTGCCCGCCGGAGTGACCCGGTTCCGGGCGGCCACCCCGCCCCGCACCGTGGACGTCGGCTTCGAGGAGCTCGGCGCCCCCGCGTCGTTGTCGAGCTGACGGGGACGCGACGAAGGGCCGGCACCCCTGTGCGCCGGCCCTTCGTCGGTCCTGGTCCCCCGGCACCACCCCTGCGGTATGCCGGGAGGTTGCTCCCCTTAGAACGCCTCCTCGGCGACGTCCATCAGGGAGTTGTCCGTGGCCTCGGCGATCTGGCGCTCGGCCGCGATCCTGGGCAGGACGGTCCGCGCGAAGAAGGACGCCGCGGCGACCTTGCCCTCGTAGAAGCGGCGGTCCTTGTCCGACGGGCCGGCGGCCAGCGCCGCCTTGGCGATCTCGGCCTGGCGCAGCAGCAGCCAGCCGACGACGAGGTCTCCGGCGGCCAGCAGCAGGCGGCTGGTGTTCTGGCCGACCTTGTACAGGTTGGTGATCTCGCCACCGTCCTGGCGCGGGTCGGACTTCATCAGCTCGCCGACCATGTAGCCGAGGATGCCCTGCACGTCCTCCAGGGCCTTGCCGAGCAGCTCGCGCTCGGTGTCCAGCGCGCCCTCGGTGGCGCCGAGGTTCTTGGCGAACTCCTGGATCTGCATGGCCACGTGGCCGAGCGCCTGGCCCTTGTCGCGGATGATCTTGCGGAAGAAGAAGTCCAGGCCCTGGATCGCGGTCGTGCCCTCGTAGAGCGTGTCGATCTTGGCGTCGCGGATGTACTGCTCGATCGGGTAGTCCTGCAGGAAGCCCGAGCCGCCCAGGGTCTGCAGCGACTCCTGGCCGAGCAGCACCCACGCGCGCTCGGAGCCGACGCCCTTGACGATCGGCAGCAGCAGGTCGTTGACCCGGTTGGCCATGGCCGCCGGGGAGTCCTTCTCCAGCTCCTCGAGGCCGGTCTCGAGCTGGGCCTGGTCGACGACGTCCTGCTGCGTGGCGGTGTAGAGGACCAGCGCACGCAACCCCTCGGCATACGCCTTCTGGAGCATCAGCGAGCGGCGCACGTCCGGGTGGTGCGTGATGGTCACGCGCGGGGCCGACTTGTCGGTCATCTGGGTCAGGTCGGCGCCCTGGACGCGCTGCTTGGCGTAGTCGAGGGCGTTGAGGTAGGCCGTCGACAGCGTGGAGATGGCCTTGGTGCCGACCAGCATCCGGGCGTGCTCGATGACGCGGAACATCTGCGCGATGCCGTCGTGCACGTCGCCGAACAGCGTGCCGACCGCCGGCTCCTTGTCGCCGAAGGTGACCTCGCAGGTCGTGGAGACCTTCAGGCCCATCTTGTGCTCGACGTTGGTGACGTTGGCGCCGTTGCGCTCGCCGAGCTCACCGGTCTCGAGGTCGACGTGGAACTTGGGGACGATGAACAGGGACAGGCCCTTGGTGCCCGGGCCGGCGCCCTCGGGGCGGGCGAGCACGAAGTGGACCACGTTGTCGGTCATGTCCGACTCGGCGGAGGTGATGAACCGCTTCACGCCGGTGATGTTCCAGGTGCCGTCCTCGTTCTGGACGGCCTTGGTGCGGCCGGCGCCGACGTCGGAGCCGGCGTCCGGCTCGGTCAGCACCATCGTGCAGTGCCAGCCCTTCTCGGCGATCCAGCGGGCGAGCTTCTTCTGCTCGTCGTTGCCGAGCACGTAGAGCAGCTTGGCGAAGGAGTAGCTGGCGGCGAACATCGCGATCGCCGGGTTGGCGCCGAGGACCATCTCGTTCATGGCCCACTTCAGTGACGGCGGGGCGACGGTGCCGTCGAGCTCGCCGGGGACGTCGACGCTCCAGAACCCGGAGTCGACGTAGGCCTGGTAGCTCTTCTTGAACCCCTCGGGCATGGCCACGGAGTAGGTCTTGGGGTCGTAGACCGGCGGGTTGCGGTCGGCGTCGGCGAACGAGGCGGCGAGCTCGTTCTCGGAGAGGCGGGCCACCTCCTTGAGCATCTCGCGTGCGGTGTCGGCGTCGACCTCGGAGTAGGGCCCGTGGCCCAGCACGTCCTGCCGGCCGAACACCTCGAAGAGGTTGAACTCCAGGTCGCGAAGGTTGCTCTTGTAGTGGCCCATCGGGCGGTCCTCCGGTGCTCGCATCAGTGGCCAGAGATGGCCGAACGGGGAGCCCGCCTGTTACTGGCGGGTAACTTCCATGATGCTACTGGTCGGTAACAGGCGCAAGCCCTGCCCCCGCCCGCGCCGACGTGCCGGTCATCACCGCCCCCACGCGCGGGACCTGTCGGCCAGGCATCCGCGCACCGACGCCACGCCCGCCGGGTCGGGCAGGCAGCTGCGGCGATCGCACCCACCACGCCCACCAGCCCGCTAGCGTGACGGGCCTGACCCGGGGGAGGCGATGACCGATGCGACCGTACGCCGAGATGTGGCAGCAGGACAGCACGGAGGGGACCCAGGCTCGTGCTGACGTCCGCCCGGAGCTGGCCGACGTCGGCCGGCTCGTCCGCCGGGCGGTCAGGGGTGCGGTCGGCGCGGCGCGGGCCGACGACCGGGCGACGCTGAACAGCCTGCTGCGCGACCACCTCGGCGCCGCAGGTGCCGGAGCCGACGTGGTCGAGGAGCGCTGGGCGGCGTACGAGCACGTCAACGTGCAGGCCGGCATCGACGCCTGGCTGGCCACCGTTGACGCCCACGAGGTGGTGGGTGTTGTCGGCTACCAGCACCACGAGTTCGGCCTGGCTCGCCTGCTTGACGCCAGCCACGACCCGTTCGGGGCCCGTCCCGGGCGCGTGGCCCGCGTCAACCTGGCCAGCGGTCCTGGCGGGGCGGTGCGCGCGTGCGTGCGCTGCGCGCTCTACCTGGTCGCCCAGGGCGGGCAGCCGGCGGCCGTCCTGTTCCGCGGGCCGGAACCTCACAGCGGCATGCCGGCCGTGTCCGTGGAGGTCGTCAGCGCGGACACGGGCAGCAGCTCCGCGATCGCGGAGCAGGTCCGTGCGCTGTCCCTCCGGCACAACGTCTTCCGCGGCCAGGTGCTGTCCTTCGGCCGAAACGTCTTCGAGCCCTACGGTGGCGGCGAGGCGGTCATGACGTTCCATGAGCGCCCGACGCTCCCGCCGACGGAGCTGGTCCTCCCGGAGGCGACGCGGGCGGCGGTCCTGCGGCACGTGGTGGGAGTCGCCCGGCACCGGGACCGGCTCCTGGCCTCCGGGCAGCACCTCAAGCGCGGCGTGCTGCTCTACGGGCCTCCCGGGGTGGGCAAGACCCACACGGTGCGCCACCTCATCAGCGGTCTCGCCGGCACCACAGTGGTCGAGCTGACCGGCGACTCGCTGCACCTGATCGGCGCGGCCTGCTCCGTCGCGCGGGTGCTTCAACCCTCGATGGTGGTCGTCGAGGACGTCGACCTCATCGCGGAGGACCGAGGCATGCATCCCGGTCAGCACCCACTGCTGTTCCAGCTGCTCAACGAGATGGACGGTCTGGCCGAGGAGGCCGACGTCGTCTTCCTGCTGACGACCAACCGGGCCGACCTGCTCGAGCCCGCGCTCGCGGCCCGGCCTGGGCGGGTGGACCAGGCCGTGGAGCTGACGCTGCCGGACGCTGACGCCCGCCGGGCGCTGTTCGACCTTTACCGAGGCGATCTCGTCATCGACGACAGCCGCCTGGAGGAGGTGCTCCGGCGGACGGAAGGCGTGACCGCCTCGTTCGTGAAGGAGCTGCTGCGCCGCGCTGCGGTGCTCGCCGCTGATCACGAAAGGCGTGACGCCTCGGGGCCCCTCACGGTGTCCGCCGATGACCTGGACGGCGCGCTCGAGGAGCTGCTGGAGACCCGCAGCGCGATGACCCGAAGCCTGCTCGGGGGACACCGGGGCATCTCCGAGGCCGGGCACCCGGAGCGCTGAGGGCGGCCGCCGGGCCGGGGCGCCCGGTGCCTGGCCGCCCGGGCTTGCCGGGACCCCTGCCGCGCCGCAGACTGCGGCTGTGGTCGAGTCGGAGTTCGAGCGGTTGCTGCGGTGTCCGAGCTGCGGCAGTGACGAGGTGCACGTGCTCGTCCGCGAGTCCGGGCTCAGCGCTCCCCTCGACATCTTCGGGTTCGGGGCGATGGGGACGGCGAATGCACCCAAGGACGTTCGGTGCGCCGACTGCGGCCATCGCTGGGTGCGACCGTCGATGAGCGCCCTGCAGGAGCTCGCCGACCGCAACCTGGCCCGCCGGTTCGAGGAGCTCGAGGCGCGCGCCGAACAGCTCCGCCGGGAGCTGCCGCGGCGCCCTGACGCCGGGAGGGCCCGGCCGGCTGAACCGCGCCCGCCAAGCCCGGATGGCAGGCACTGAGGGCGGGGTCATGCGCCAGGGACCTCGTCGATCATCTGCCGCAGCGCAAGGATGTGGCCCTTCAGTGCGCGACGCCCGGCCCGCGTGATGCTCACCCACGTGCGGGGCCGCCGGGCCTCGAACGTCTTCTCGATCTCGACGTACCCCGCCTGGTGGAGGACCTCGAGGTGGCGGCCGAGGTTGCCGTCGGTGACTTCCAGGTTGTCGCGCAGGTAGGTGAAGTCGGCTCGTCCCGCGGTGGCCAGGATCGTCAGGATGCCCAGGCGGACGCGCTGGTGGACGGTGTCGTCGAGCCGGGTGCTCGGGTGTCCGGTCATGAACGGCGGCTCCGGACCGCCACGACCGCCCCCGCCACCAGTGTGGCCACGGCGATCGTCACCCCCAGGGTCATGTCGACGGCGGGAAGGTCGAACCGGTTGTTGAACTGTGCCATCCCCACGGCGAGACCGAGCAGCCCGGCGACCAGGCCCCAGGCCACGAGGAGCCGGCTGGAGCAACGAATGCCGGCGAGCAGCACGAGGGCCATGATCACCGGATAGGGCCCGAGCACCCATGTGAGGATCGGGCCGAGCGCGACGACCAGGATGGCCACGACCAGGGCGGTCCAGGCGACCGCCCTGGACTGGCGGCCGACGCCGCGGCGCTTCTCCCGCCAGTGCACGTACAGCCACACCACCACCAACGACAGCGGGGCCAGCGCTCCGAGCCAGAAGCCCCCGTCGCCGTGCAGGGAGTCCGGGAATCCCGGAGCGCTGGAGCCGAGGTTGAGGGCCACGGTCACGCAGGACAACACGCCCGCCGCGATGAGCACCACCGCGTCCATATCGGTGTCGCGGCGCGCCCGGGCAGCCAGGTGATCCAGCTCGGCCACGGTGTCGTTCGTCATCGCTTCCCCCACGTGAGCGCCGATCGGGTGCCGATTCTGTCATCCACACCACTCTGCGCTACAGAGTGAATGAGTCTGGAGGCTGTCGTCAAGCCCGGACACGACCTGGTGCCCGCCGCGCCGCGCGTTCCCGGCCGGGTCGGGGGGACACGCGGCGCCGCGGGCACCGGGTGGGCACGTCGCGTTCGTGTGGCTCAGGTGCCCGGCTCGCCGCCGACGGTGAGGACCTCGCACGCCGCGTGCTCGCGGCACCACCGGGCGACCGCCGGTCCGCCGTGCGGGACGTCGGCCCCGACGACGAGCAGGCTGGCCGCGCCACTGCGGTCGACGAGGACCGAGGCCGGGTCGCCGGAGACGGTCTCGAAGGTGAAGCTGACCCGCGAGCGGCCGTGCAGGGCCCGCAGGGCGGCGTCGAAGGTCAGCTCGTCGGCCTCGGCGCGCTCCTCGGGAGTGGTGCCGGGCGGGACGACCTGGACGAACCTCAGGCCGCAGCCGCGGCGGGCGGCCTCCTGTGCCGCGACGCGTGCGACGGCGACCGGGTCCTCACGGCTGACCACACCGGCGAGGACGGGCAGGTCGGGGGCGGTGGGGGTCTGCGACGTGGTCATCGAGGGGTCCTTTCCCTGGGAGAGCCGGCGGCCACGCCCCTCCCCCGCGGGGGCGGGGAGGGACGTGGCCCCGGGGGTTGCCGGCGAGGCGGTCAGGCGGTGGCGACGGCCGGGACCGGATGGCCCTGACCGAGGTGCAGCTCCTCGGTCGCCGAGGCCCGGCGCAGGTGCCAGAAGCCCAGCAGGCTCATCACCAGCAGCACCCCGGCCGCCACGAACGAGACGATGGCGCCGACGAGGGCGATCTGGCCCATCTGCCAGAAGGCGTAGGCGTTGAGCAGCAGGCCACGCAGGGTCTCACCGCGGAAGACGGTCTGGACCTCGCCGGCCAGCTTCGTGTCGGTGGGGTTGGCCAGCGCCTTGGAGCTGAGCTGGGCGTAGGTCTGACCGCCGGTCATCTCCTGCAGGTGCACGGCGATGAAGTGGTCCGCGTAGGCCTTGGCCTGGGCGCCGTTGGTCATCTGCTGGCCGGCGTACTGGCTCAGGTACGGCTTGATGGCCGGGTCCTTGAGGGCGTCGCTGCCTGCCGGCGGGAAGAAGATCTTCTGTGCGCTGAGCTGGCTGTGGACCTCGCTCTGGACGAACGAGTGGGCCCAGGTGAGCAGGCCGCCGGCAACGAGGAGCATCGCCGCGACGATGAGCCCCACGGTGGTCAGCAGCGCGTCGAACGTCTTGCGTCGCATGGCTACTTCTCCTTGCCCGGGCCCGGTGGGCCCGAAGAGGTGCTGCCTTTGTTGGCAGGACCACCTTCGCGTGGGCGTTGGGGCGGCGATCAGGGTCCGCGGGCCCCGGTCCGGGTGGACCTTGGTCCCCAACCTGCGCGGCCCTACGGCCCGGCAACAGGCCAGGAGCGGGTATGCCGTGCCGCCCCCGCCGCGGAGTCAGCCGCGGACGAGCGGCACCGACCAGCGCACCAGCGTGCCCGAGCCCGGCCCGGGGCCGACCTCGCACGTCCCGCCGTGGGCCTCGGCCCGGGCGCGCATGTTGGCCAGGCCGCTGGAGCGGTCGGGGGTGCCGATGCCCTGGCCGTCGTCGCGCACCTCGAGGACGACCTCCCGGCCCGCGGTCACGCTGACCTCGACGTGGGACGCCCGGGCGTGCCGCGCCACGTTGGACAGGGCCTCGCGCAGCACGGCCTCGAGGTCCCGGCCCACGTCGGCGGGGACCACCGTGTCGACCGGGCCGCTCGTCTGCAGCCGCGGGGTGAAGCCGAGGGTGCTGCCGCTCTGCATGACCACGAGGGTGAGCAGGCTGCGCAGGCTGGCCGGGGCGTCGTGCCGGACCTGCAGGGTGAAGATGCTGTTGCGGATCGCCTTGATCGAGTCGTCGAGCCGACCGACCAGCTCCATCAGGCGGCCCGCCTCCTCGGGGGTGGCCCGCGTGGCCATGCCGTTGAGGCCGAGGCCGACGGCGAAGATGCCCTGGATCGCGTGGTCGTGCAGGTCCCGGGCGATCTGGGCCCGCTCCTCGGCCATCTCGTTCTCGCGGGCCGCTGCCTGGTTGGCCGCCACGGTGAGCACCAGGGCGGCCTGTGAGGCGAAGTCGCTGACGAGCTCGACGTCCTGGGGCGTGAACCGCCTCGACCCCGGCAGGTTGCCGACCGCGAGGACGCCCAGCACGCCCTCGGCGGTCGACAGCGGGACGGCCACGAACGGGCCGATGCCCAGGTTGCGGATCGGTCCGGCCATGCCGTCCTCGGCGCGCAGGTCCTCGAGCACGACAGGCTCGCCCGTGCGCAGGGCGACGCCGGTGGCCGAGGCGTCGGCGGGGATCGGCTGACCCACGAGCACCTCACCGTCGAGCCCGTCCGCGGCGGCGACGCTGAGGTCCCCGCCGGGCTCCGGCACCACCACCGCGGCGAAGTCGGCCCCGGCGGCGGAGCGCACGGAACGGGCGACGAGCAGGAGGCCCTCGGCCCGGTCCAGGGTGCCCAGCAGGGTGTTGGTGATCGACCGCGACGCGTGCAGCCACTGCTCGCGACGCGAGACCGCCTCGAAGAGCCGGGCGTTGTTGATGGCCGCCGCGGCCGCTGCCGCCAGCGACTGCGCCAGCTCCTCGTCCTCGGCGGTGAACTCGCTGCCGCCGACCTTCTCGGTCAGGTAGAGGTTGCCGAACACGTGCCCACCCACGCGCACCGGGACGCCGAGGAAGGACGTCATCGGGGGGTGCCCCTCCGGGAAGCCCACCGAGCTGGTGTGTCCGGCCAGGTGGCTCAGGCGCAGCGGCTGGGGGTCGGAGATCAGCTGGCCGAGGATGCCCCGGCCGGTGGGCAGCGAGCCGATGGTCTCGACGGTCTGCGCGTCCATCCCGGAGTGGACGAACTCGACGAGGGTGCGGTCCTGGCCGACCACGCCGAGGGCGGCGTACTGCGCTCCGACCAGCGTGCGGGCCTCGTCGACGATCCGCTGCAGCAGACTGGTCAGGTCGAGGTCGCTGACGATGGACTGCAGGGCGCGCAGCAGGCCGTGCATCCGGTCCTGGGTGCGCATGACCTCCTGCGCCCGTTCCACGAGCTGCTCGAGGAGCTGGTCGAGCTCGAGGCGAGCCACCGACGGGAAGGTCAGGGGGTCACCGGCGGGCGCGACCACCGGCTGACGGCTCCCGGTGGCGTCGGGTCCTCGTGGCGCCATCGTCGGCCTCCTCCTGCGGGCGGGTGCCGGACCAGAATAGGAGGCTCAGGGGGCCCGCACCTGCAGATCGCCGCAGGCGCGTGGTGGGTCAGCCTGCGGCGACGGTCGGCGCGTCGTCCTGCGCGGCGCGCGGCGCCGGGACGGCGACCACGGGGCAGGTGGCGTGCGAGAGGCAGTAGTGGCTGACCGATCCTTCGAGCAGGCGCCGCACGCCGGTGTGCTCGCCGGTACCCACCACGAGCAGTGACGCGTCCTGCGAGCGACGGGCCAGCACCGGCCCGGGGCGCCCCTCGTCGACGTCCAGCACCCAGCGGACGCTGGTCTCCTCCGCGCCGAGGCTGTCCTCCACGAACCGGGTGGCCCGGGCCCGGGCGTCGGTGATCGCCGTGACCAGGTAGGGGTCCGGTGCCGTCGGCATGCCGCCGCTGGGCAGGGTCCAGGTGTGCACGACCCTCAGCGTCTGGCCGGTCAGCCGGGCGAACCGCGCGGCCCAGCGCAGGGCCGCCGCCGAGCTCGGGGTCTCCTCGACGCCGACGACGATCTGGTGGCGCTCCATGGTGTCCTCCGCATCGCGTGCCGCCGGGGCCGGCGGTGACTCGACGGTCCCTCGGTGGGGTCGCGTGTCGGCACGGTTGTCCGTCCCTCGCCCGTGGGGCTTTGGTCCCGAACTGTCGGGACCACGGTCGCCCGCGGCCGCCAGACCGTTGTCCTGCGGCCTGAGGTTTGTGATGCTTCAGGGCATGACGCTGACTGGTGGGACCGCTGAGCCCATCCGGGTCTTCGTGCTGGACGACCACGAGGTCGTCCGCCGAGGGCTGCAGGAGCTGCTCGAGAGCGGGGGCGACATCACCGTGGTGGGGGAGTCAGGGCTGGCCGCCGAGGCCACCCGACGGATCCCGGCGCTCCGCCCGCACGTGGCGCTCCTGGACGGCCGGCTGCCGGACGGCTCGGGCGTCGACGTGTGCCGCGACATCCGGTCCCGGCACCCCGAGATCGCGGTGCTGATCCTGACCTCCTATGACGACGACGAGGCGCTCTTCGCCGCGATCATGGCCGGGGCCTCGGGCTACCTGCTCAAGCAGGTGGGCGGCACCGACCTCATAGACGCGGTGCGCCGGGTCGCGGCCGGGCAGTCCCTGCTGGACCCGGGCGTCACCCACCAGGTGCTCGAGCGGCTGCGCCAGGGGCCACCCCAGGACGCCGCCCTCGCGCCGCTGACCGACCAGGAGCGGCGCCTGCTGGAGCTGATCGGCGAGGGCCTGACCAACCGCCAGATCGGGGAGCGGATGCACCTGGCCGAGAAGACGATCAAGAACTACGTCTCCGGGCTGCTCGCCAAGCTCGGCCTCGAGCGCCGCACCCAGGCCGCTGTCTTCGCGAGCAAGCACCTGCCGCCGCACTGAGGGCACATACCCTGAGGGGGTATGCGCTGTCGGTTCATGACAGCGCACCAAGACTCCCCGGGAACGCTGACCCGCCAGGCGGTCCAGGCGACACTGCGCTGCCTCACCGGGCGCCACCCGGTTGGCGCTGGCGGCGGACACCCTGTCCATCGTGACCATCGAGCTCATGGACACCGCTGTGTCCTCGTCGTGCCGGGCGCCATGGCCGCGGCCTGACCGAGGCCCTGTTCTGGACGAGCCTGGCGGTCTCCCTCGCGGCGGCCTTCGTGGTGACCGTGCCGGTCAACCGGTGGCTCATCGCGCGCGGACGCGGCCACGCCGTCGTCCACGCCCACCACTGATCGGTATGCCGTGTGGCCGGCCGGCCACACGGCATACCGTCAGGTGACTCACCGCCGGCTCACAGCCTCCGTGCCTACCTTCGCGGAGATGGCCCCTCCGCCGGCCCCGGTCCGGGCCGCCCGCCGGCGCGGCCGGCTGCGGCGGCTGGGCATCGTCGTGGGCTGTGGCGTCGTCGCCCTGCTGCTCGCGCTCGCCGCGTTGTGGCAGGTCACCCCCGGCGTGCAGGACGCGCAGGCGCGGGTACGCGCGGCCGAGCGGGCGCACGGCGCGCCGCCCCTGCCGTCCTTGCCGCGGGACGACAAGGTCGCCCGCGCCCTCGTGGCCACCGAGGACAGCCGCTTCTGGACCAGTCCCGGGGTCGACCCGCAGAGTGTGGTCCGGGCGGGCGTGGCCACGGTGACCGGCAGCTCCGACGTCGGCGGCGCCACCCTGGAGCAGCAGCTGGCCAAGAACCTGTGGTTCGGCGGACGCCGTGACCGCGCCGCGCAGCTGCAGGAGGCGGTCCTCGCCCTCAAGCTGGACCGCTCGTGGAGCAAGGACGAGCTGCTGCGGATGTACCTCGCCCAGGTCTACTTCGGTCATGGCTTCTACGGCCTCGCGCAGGCCTCCCACGGCTACTTCGGCCGGGAGCCCGCGCAGCTGTCGTGGGCCCAGGCGAGCATGCTCGCCGGCCTGGTCCAGGCGCCCTCCGGGTACGACCCGCTGGTCCACCTCCAGGCGGGCAGGCAACGCCAGCGCCACGTCCTGGACCGGCTCGTGAGCACCGGTGTCCTCACCTGGGCCGAGGCCGACGCGGCGTTCGCGGCGCCGCTGCACCTGGCCTGAGCCGGGTCAGTCGCACTCGGGCAGGCTCACCTCGAACTGCTGGACCAGCCGGCAGGACAGTGCGTGCAGCTGCTCCCGGCCGGCCTCGTCGAGGGGGTTGAGCACCATGGCGCGCACGGCTGCCACGTGGTCGGGCGTGGCGCGGCGGACGGTCTGCAGGCCCTCGTCGGTGAGGTGGGCGAGGTTGCCGCGGCCGTCGGACTGCGCCGGGGACCGCTCGACCCAGCCCTTGTCCTCCAGCCGGCGCACCATGTGGGACAGCCGGGACGCCGACGCGTGGGTCAGGGCGGCGAGCTCGCTCATCCGCAAGGTGCGGTCGGGCTGGTCCGCCAGCGCCGCCAGCACGGCGTAGGAGAACAGGTTCAGGCCCCGCTCGTGGAGCCCGGCGTCCAGCGCCGAGGACATGAGGTCCAGCAGGGCCGCGAACGCGCCCCAGGTGCGTTGCTCGTCCCCGCTGAGCGCTCCGGTCTCCGACATGGCGTCACTGTCCGGGGACGGTGGTGGACGGGTCAATCACCCGTTCGGGTGAACACCCCTCCTCCGACCGGCCGTGCCGACCGGCACAATCGCGGCGTGCGCACCCTCCTCCTGCTGGCCGTCGGCGTCGTCGCGGTGTCCCTGTCCGGGCCGCTGATGGCCGCCGCGGTCGTGCCGCCACTGGCGATCGCGTTCTGGCGCAATGCGTTGGGCACCGCGGCGATCGCGCCGGCTGCGGTGACCCGCCAGCGTGCCGAGCTGCGCTCGCTGACCGGTCGACGGCTGGGCCTGGTCCTCGCCTCCGGTGCGGTGCTCGCGGTGCACTTCGCGACGTGGGTGACCTCGCTGACCCTGACGTCGGTCGCCTCGGCCACGGCGATCGTGTGCCTGCAGCTCGCGTGGGTGGTGTGCTGGCAGCTGCTGCGCGGCGAGCGGTTCGGGGCCACGGTGGTCGCCGGGCTCGCCCTCGCCTTCGCCGGCGTGCTCGTGGTCTCCGGGGTCGACCTGACCCTGTCCACCCGCGCCGTCGCCGGGGACGGCCTGGCACTCATCGGCGGCATGGCTGCGGCCGCCTACACCGTGATCGGATCGCGGGCTCGCCAGTCGGCCAGCACCACCACCTACACCTTCGTCTGCTACGGCTCCTGCGCGGTGCTGCTGGCGGTGGCGTGCCTGGTGGCGGGGCAGCGGCTCGGCGGCTACCCCGCCGGCCAGTGGGCCCTGCTGCTGCTCATCACCGCCACCGCCCAGCTGCTCGGCCACTCGGTCTTCAACCACCTGCTGGCCACGACCGGCCCGCTGCTGGTCTCCCTGGCCCTGCTGCTGGAGGTCCCCGGCGCGGCGCTGCTCGCGGCCGTCATCGTGCACCAGAAGCCGCCGGTCACCGCGCTGGCAGGACTGGCGGTGATGGTCGCGGGGATGGCCCTTGTCGTGGCCGGCCGGCGGACCTCCCGGGCGGTGCCCGCGGTGGAGGCCCCGGTCGACTGAGCAGCCGGCTCGGGTCGGGGCGGGGACTTGAGGTCTGCGGCATACGCTCAGGGCGTGAGCACCCCCGCGCCAGACCCGGCCGACCTGCTCGTCCTCGGTGGCGGACCGGCCGGCCTGGCCGCGGCCTGGAAGGCCGCCCAGCGCGGGCTGCGGGTGGTCCTGCTGGAGCGGGCCGACCACGTCGGGGGCATGTCGGCCTCCTTCGAGGTCGACGGGGTGCGGGTCGACCTCGGCAGCCACCGGCTGCACCCCAACACCGCGCCGGACGTCATGGCCGACATCCGCGGGCTGCTCGGCGAGGACCTGCAGACCCGTCCGCGCAACGGTCGGCTCCGTCTCGGCGAGACCTGGATCGGCTTCCCGCTGAAGGTCGGTGAGATGCTGCGCGCGCTGCCGCGCGGCATGGCGGCCGGCATCGCCCGCGACGTGCTCGCCAGCCCGCTGCGCCAGCCCGACGCCGACACCTACGAGGCGCTCCTGCGCGCCGGGCTCGGGCCGACGGTGTACGACGCGATGTACGGCCCCTTCGCGAGCAAGCTGTGGGGGCTGCCCGGCGAGCGGATCCACGGCGACCAGGCGCGGGTGCGCGTCACCGCCGACACCCCCGGCAAGGTCGCGGCGCGGCTGCTGCGCGGCGGCCGGACCGGGGGCGGGACCGAGCAGGGGCGCTCGTTCCACTACCCGCGCCGCGGCTTCGGCCAGATCGTCGAGGCGGTCGCCGACGCCGCCCGGCTCGCCGGCGCGCAGCTGCGGCTGGGGGCCGAGGTGACCCGGCTGGACGCGCGGACCGACGGCGTCACGGCATACCTGTCCGACGGCAGCGCCGTGTCGGCGCGGCGCTGCTTCTCCACCATCCCCGTCACCGCCCTGGCGCAGCTGAGCGGCCGTGGGCCATTCGAGGGGCCCGTGCTGCACTTCCGGGCGATGACGCTGGTCTACCTGTCCCACGCCGGAGGCCGGTGGACGCCGTACGACGCGCACTACCTGCCGCAGGAGGGCACCCCGGTCACCCGGATCTCCGAGCCGGCCAACTACCGCGACAGCGCCGACGACCCGGCCGACCGCTCGGTCATCTGCGCCGAGATCCCGTGCATGGTCGGCGACGAGACGTGGACCATGTCCGAGGACCAGCTTGTGCGGCTGGTCCGGCACACCCTGTCCGACACCGGCCTGCCGGCGGTCAGGTGCCGGGCCGTGCATGTCGTCCGCCTGCCCTCGGTCTACCCGGTGTTCGACCTCGACTACGCCGGGGCGATGGCTGCGATGCGCTCGCTGGTCGCCGGGATCCCCAGCACCGTCTCGTTCGGGCGGCTGGGCCTGTTCGCCCACGACAACAGCCACCACGCCATGGCCGAGGCCTATGACGCGGTCGACGCGCTAGGCCCGGACGGCTCCTTCGACGAGCACGCGTGGCACGAGGCCCTGCGCCGGTTCGCCGGGCACCGCGTCGAGGACTGAGGCCGTGTTGAGCTCCCGGTGCACCGCGGGCAGGACACGGCGCAGGTAGCGCCCGAGCCGGACGAAGGAGTCCCCTGCCTGGCGGAAGGCGTAGTCGATGGGCACCTCGGCGTACGTGAAGCCCTTGCCGAGCAGGTCCAGGGTGAGCACCTGGGCGTAGTTGTAGTCGTGGACGACCTCGGCGGTCGCCGCCGCGCGCGGGCTGAACGCGCGGTAGCCGCTCTGGCCGTCGGTGAGCTCCGGCCGGCGGGTCATCCAGCGCACCCACCGGGTCAGCACCTGGTTGCCGAACCGGCGGTGCGGCAGCATCCGCCGGATCTGCCCGGCGAAGCGCGAGCCGACGACGTAGTCGGCCTCCCCGGCCAGCACCGGGTCGGCAAGCCGGCCCAGCTCCCGCGGGTCGTACTCGAGGTCGGCGTCGAGGTAGACCACGGCGGCCGGACCGAGCGCCGATGCCTCGGCCAGGCCCCGCCGGACCGCCGCGCCCAGCCCCAGGTTGGCCGGCAGGGCGACGACCCGTGCTCCGGCGGCGGCGGCCCGGGCGGCGGAGGCGTCGGTGCTGCCGTCGTCGATGACCAGGGCCACGACCGGCCGGCCGGCGTGGTCGCGCGGGAGCCGCTCGACGACGGTGCCGACCGTCGCCTCCTCGTTGTGGACCGGGATGATGGCCACCACGGGGGCGTCGGCGCCCACGGGCAGGGGCTGGGGGCGGGGCGGCAGCTCGCGGGCGAGCCGGAACCGCCCGAAGTATCCCGGGCCCGGCGCGACCAGGGCCGCGGCGCCGAGGACGAGGGCGTAGCCGGTCTTGACCGCATGGGTCAGCAGGGCGACCGCGAACGCCGGTCCGGCGGGCACGCCCAGCGCCACGAGGGCGGCCGTCGCGGCGGCCTCGTAGGTCCCGAACCCGCCGGGGGTCAGCGCCACCGTCTGTGCGGCGATCGTCACCGCGGTCACGGCGACCGCGTCCAGCGCCCCGACCGGGTGCCCGCTGACCTGCGCCACGGCATACAGGACCGACGCCTCGAGCACCCAGGCGAGCACGGCACTGGCGGCCACGGCTGGTCCGGGCAGGCGCAGCGCCGGCAGCCGGCGGACCGTGGCCAGCCCGGCGGCCAGGGCGAGGGCGGCGCCGCCCACGCCCAGCCAGACCCACGCCCCACCGAGGGTGAGCACGACGTGCGGGGCCGCGACGAGCGCCAGCAGCATCACGGCGAGCAGGTCCGCGACCCGCAGGGTGAAGGCCGAGGCGGTCACCGGGGCGGCCGGCAGGCTGGTCCGCCGCAGCACGCTGGTCACGCGCAGCGCCTCGCCGAGCCGCAGCGGCAGGACGTGGTTGCCCAGCAGCGACACGTGCAGCGCGGCCCACGCCTGCCCGGCGGTCAGGGCGGGCAGCACCCGCGTCCACGCCCAGCCGCGCAGGCCGAACGCCGCGGCGTAGGCGCCGAGGGCGAGCAGCAGCGGCACGGGGTCGCGCAGCAGCGCCGAGGCTGCGGAGGCCAGTGAGCGCAGGTGGATGGCGTCGTGCAGGTATGCCGCGGAGGCCAGCACCAGCGCCACCCCGGCGCCGAGGAGGAGCAGCCGCCGCCGGTCACGGGCGAGGGGGGTTTTGACAGCAGGCACGAAAGTGAGGTTAGCCTTACCTTGCTTTCCGCATCCAATCCGCGCGCCCCATCGGGGACGCCCCGTCCGCCCCCGAGGAGACACCGTGGCACTCGTCGTCACCGGGGCGTCCGGCTTCGTCGGCGCCGCGGTCGTCCGGCAGCTGCAGGCGGAGGGCCAGCACGTCGTCACCGTCGACCGGCACCCGCTCGGGTCCGGCCTCGACGGCACCGAGCACCACCTCATCGACCTGGCCGGCGACCCCGGCCCGCTGCGCGAGCTGCTCGCCACGGCCGACGCCGTGCTCCATCTCGCCGGGTGCTCGGGGGTGCGCGACGACCGGCCAGGCATCGAGGCCCGTCGCCGCCGGGACAACGTCGAGGCCACCGCGGCGGTCTGCGCGCTCACCCCGGCCGCGACGCCGCTGGTCGTCACGTCCTCGTCCTCGGTCTACGGCGGGGCCGACCACCGGGCCAGCCGCGAGGCCGACACGCTGCGCCCCCGCGGCGGCTACGCCCGCAGCAAGGTGGCGGTCGAGCAGGTCTGCGCGCAGCGAGCCGCCCGCGGCCACGTCCTCGTGGTCCGGCCCTTCACCGTCGTCGGGGAGGGGCAGCGCGCCGACATGGCGCTGACGACCTGGGCGGAGGCGATCCAGCGTGCCGAGCCGGTCCGCGTGTTCGGCTCGCCCGAGCGGACCCGCGACCTGACGTGCGTCCGGGAGGCCGCCCGTGCCCTGACCGGGCTCGCCCGCTCCGGCGCCACCGGCACGGTCAACCTCGGCACCGGCGCCCCGCGCTCCCTGGCCGAGATGGTCGGCGCCCTCGAGGATGCGCTCGGTGCCCGCGCGCACGTGCAGGTCGAGGCTGCGGCCGCCCGCGAGGTGCGCGACACCTGGGCGGACACCACGCGGCTGCAGTCCCTGCTCGGCTGGACCCCGCGGACCGACCTGCGCGACGCCGTCGCGCGGGCCGTCGCCCCGCGGCTCGACCTCGCGCAGGCCGGCTGATGGCCCGCCGCTGGCTCCTGCTGCCCGTGCTGGTCACGCTCGTCGTCGGCCTGCTCGGGATGGGGGTGCGTGCGACCCACGGCGGGCAGGCGGCCGTCGACGAGCCGCAGTACCTCCTGTCCGCCCTGTCGCTGGCCGAGGACGGCAACCTCGACATCTCCGACGAGCTGGCGGCCCGGCGCTGGACCGCCTTCCACCAGGCCGAGCTGCCCGTCCAGACCCAGCCCCTGCCCGGAGGCCGCGCCGTCTCCCCGCACGACCCGCTGCTGCCGGTGCTGCTCGCCGTGCCCATGGGTGCGTTCGGCTGGGTCGGGGCCAAGGTCGCCATGGTCCTCATGGCGGCGGCCACGGCCGCGCTCCTGGCGTGGGTGGCCGTCCGGCGGTTCGGGGTCGACCAGCGGGTCGCCGGCGTCGCGGCCGCGGTCGCGTTCGCCTCGCCACCACTGGGGATCTACGCCCAGCAGGTCTACCCCGAGGTCCCCGCGGCGCTCGCCACCCTGGTGGCCGTGGCCGCCGCGTCCGCCCAGGTCATCCGGCCCCGCCACCTGCTCGCGCTGGTGCTGGCCGTCAGCGCCCTGCCGTGGCTCGGGCTCAAGTACGCCGCCGTGGCGGCAGCCTTGGCCCTCGGTGCGTTTGCCGTGACCCGCCGTCGCGTCCCGGGTCGCCACCTGCTGTGGTCGGCCCTGGCACTGGCCGGCTCGGCGGCCGGCTACCTGCTGGGCCACCTCGCCCTCTACGGCGGGGCGACCCCCTATGCCACCGGGGACCAGTTCCAGGCCACCGGGCAGCTCAGCGTGGTCGGGGTTCACCCCGACTACGTGGGCCGGAGCCTGCGGCTGACCGGCCTGCTGGTGGACAACACGTTCGGCCTCGTGCCGTGGCAGCCCGCGCTCGTCGTGGCCGTCGCCGCGGTCGCCGTCGTCGCGGTGCGCGGGCGGCTCCCGGAGCGTTGGCTGCTGCTCGCTCCGCTCGGCGCCGGCTGGGCCACCGCCACGTGGGTGGCCCTGACCATGCACGGGTTCTGGTCCCCCGGCCGCCAGGTCGTGGTCGTGCTGCCCCTGCTCGTGGTGGTCGTGCTGCTGGCGCTGCAGCGGTTGCCGCGTGCGGTCGCGGTCCCCGTCGCGGCCCTCTCGCTCGGCGGCGTGGTCAACCTGGCCGTGTTGCTGGCGGCCGGTCTCGCCGGTCGGCTCACCTGGGTCACCGACTTCTGGACGGCGCCCTCCCCGGTCTACCAGCTCCTGGCCCGGGTCACCCCGGACTACCGCAGCAGCCACTTCATGGCCGGCCACCTGGCGTGGGTCGTGCTGCTGCTGGCCTCGGCCGCCGTGGCGGTCCGGGCCACCCGCGGTGCCACCCGGCATACCCACCGCGTGGGCGACCCCGCCCCCGCGCTGTCCCCGTCCCCGAAGGGAACCCACGCATGACCCGCAAGCTCGCCACCGCCACCCTTGCGCTCGCCACCGCGCTGACCCTCGCCGTCGCCGGCTGCAGCGACTCCGGCGCGAGCACCCGTGACGGCGGCTCCGGCAGCGGCTCCGGCAGCGGCTCGGGGTCGGGCTCGACGTCGTCGGAGACGTCCGCGCCGACCACCGGCAACTGACCACCCACCACGAGTCGAGGTCACCCCATGCTCGCGTCGTTCCTGATCATGCTGCGGGAGGGTTTCGAGGCCGCCCTGGTCATCGCGATCCTCTACTCCTACCTGCGCCGCACTGGGCGCGCCGAGCTGCTCGGCCCGTTGTGGGCCGGGATCGGTGCGGCGTTCGTCGTGGTGCTGGCGCTGGGCGTGGCGGTGCACCTGGGCATGGACGAGCTCGTCGGCGTCGCCCGGCAGCGGGCCTTCGCGGCGACCATGCTCCTCGCGGCCGGCGTGCTCACCTGGATGATCTTCTGGATGCGCAAGCACTCGCGCGCCATGAAGGGCGAGCTCGAGGGCAGCATGGACCACGCGATCGACGCCCGCGGCAACGTCAAGGTCGCCGTCGTCGCGGCCGCGTTCCTGGCGGTGCTGCGCGAGGGCTTCGAGGCCACGCTGTTCCTCATCGCCACCGCCACCCAGGAGAGCGGTGAGAACGTGCTGGTCGGTGGCATCGTCGGCCTCGTCGTCGCCGGCGTGCTCGGCTGGATGGTGGTGGTCGGCGGCAAGCGGCTGCCGATGAAGCAGTTCTTCGCCGTCACCGCATGGGTGCTGGTGATCTTCGCCGCCGGGCTGCTCGCCCGCGCCGTGATGTTCCTGCAGTCCACCGGCGACCTGGGCATCGTCCTCAACAACGTCTACGACCTGACCGCCGTGCACTGGCTGACGCAGGACAGCGAGGTCGGCCGCTTCCTGGCCGCGATGTTCGGCTGGGACCCGCGCCCCTCGATCGAGCAGGTGCTGGTCTGGGTCGGCTACGTCGGCGTCGTGGGCTGGCTGTTCCAGCGCGGCGGCCGGGCGCCCGCGACCACGGGCACGGCGAAGGCCTCGATCCGGGCCTAGCCTGAGGCCATGAGCCCCTCCGGACGCCGCACCCCCGACCCGCTGGACCTGCTGGCCACGGACGCCCTGCTCGACGAGGAGGCGCGCGCGGTGCGCGACACCACGCGCGCCTTCGTCGCCAAGCGGGTGCTGCCGGATGTGGGCCAGTGGTTCGAGGACGCCACGATGCCCCGGGAGCTGTTCCCCGAGCTGGGCAGCCTCGGCCTTCTGGGCATGCACCTGACGGGGTACGGCTGCGCCGGGACCAGCGCCACGTCATACGGCGTGGCCTGCCGCGAGCTGGAGGCGGGCGACTCGGGGATCCGCAGCTTCGTCTCCGTGCAGGGGTCGCTGGCGATGTACCCCATCTGGGCCTACGGCTCGGAGGAGCAGAAGCAGCAGTGGCTGCCGCGGATGGCGGCCGGGGAGGCGGTGGGCTGCTTCGGGCTGACCGAGCCCGACCGCGGCTCCGACCCCGGCGACATGCAGACCCGGGCCCGGCGCGACGGCACCGACTGGGTGCTGACCGGGCGCAAGATGTGGATCACCAACGGCCCGGTCGCCGACATCGCCGTGGTCTGGGCCCAGGCCGAGGCCGACGACGACAACCCGGCCGGGGTGCGCGGCTTCGTCGTGCCGACGGCCACGGCAGGCTTCTCCGCCCACGAGATCAAGCACAAGATGTCGCTGCGCGCGTCGCTGACCGGCGAGCTCGTGCTGGACGGGGTGCGGCTGCGGGCCGACGCGGTGCTGCCCGGGGTGCGCGGGCTCAAGGGGCCGCTGTCGTGCCTGACCGAGGCGCGCTTCGGCATCATCTGGGGCGCCCTCGGCGCGGCCCGGGCGTGCTTCGAGTCGGCGCTGGACTACGCCGGGACCCGCCAGCAGTTCGGCCAGCCCATCGCCGGGTTCCAGCTGACCCAGGCCAAGCTGACCGAGATGGCGGTGCGGATCGGCACCGGTTCGCTGCTGGCGCACCACCTCGCCGGCCTGAAGGAGCGGCATGAGATCACGCCCGAGCAGGTCAGTATCGGCAAGCTGAACAACGTGCGCCTCGCGATCGACATCGCCCGCACCGCCCGGACCATCCTCGGCGCCAACGGCATCTCGCTGGAGTACCCCGTGATCCGGCACGCCAACAACCTCGAGTCGGTGCTGACCTACGAGGGGACCGAGGAGATCCACACCCTCGCGATCGGCAAGGCGCTCACCGGTATCGACGCCTTCCGCTGACGCCATGAGCGGCGTGGGTGCGGTCCCGTGGCGGCGGCCGATGACCGGCCGGGACACCGGCGAGGAGCACCGGGCCTCCACGCCGCTGGAGCTGCTGTTCGACCTGTGCTTCGTGGTCGCCGTCGCCGCCGCGGCGGCCCGGTTGCACCACGGCCTGGCCGCGGGGCACGCGGGTGCGGCGCTGGCCGGCTACGCGATGGTGTTCTTCGCGATCTGGTGGGCGTGGATGAACTTCACCTGGTTCGCCTCGGCCTACGACACCGACGACGTGGCCTACCGGCTGCTCACCCTGGTGCAGATGGCCGGCGTCCTCGTCCTGGCCGCCGGCGTGCCAGCGGCGTTCGACCGCCGCGACTTCCTGCTCGTCACCCTCGGCTACACCGTCATGCGGGTGCCGCTGGTGGTGCAGTGGCTGCGGGTGAGCCGTGACCACCCCGAGCGCCGGCGCACCGGCCGGCTCTACGTCGCCGGTATCGCGATCGGCCAGGCCTTGTGGCTCGGTCGCCTGCTGCTGCCCGCGCCGTGGGGTCTCGTGGCGTTCCCGGTCCTCGTGGTGCTGGAGGTGCTGGTGCCGGTCTTTGCCGAGCGGACCGGCGGCCGCACGCCGTGGCACCCCGGGCACATCGCCGAGCGCTACGGGCTGTTCACCCTCATCGTCCTCGGCGAGGTCATCCTGGCCTCCACCACCTCCGTCCAGGTCCTCACCGAGGCGCACGGCCTGTCGGCCTCGCTGCTGCTGGTCGCCGTCGGCGGCCTGCTGACCGTCTTCGGCATGTGGTGGCTGTACTTCAAGCGCTCCGTGGAGGACACGCTGCGCCTGTCGACCCGTTCGGCCTTCGTCTGGGGCTACGCGCACTACCTCGTGTTCGGCTCGGTCGCCGCGGTCGGTGCCGCGGTGGGCGTGGCCGCCGACGTGGCGCGGCACGAGGCCGACGTCCCCACCCGCGAAGCCGACCTGGCGCTGGCTGGCGCCGTCGCGGCATACCTGCTCGTCCTGGGGGCGCTGCACGCGTGGTCCTTCCGCACGCCGGTGGTGGCTGTGCGCTCGGCGTCGGCCGCCGTCGTCCTGCTGCTGCTCGCCGCGCCCGGCCCCGACGTCGGCGTCATGACGCTGCTCGTCGGCCTGGTCGTCGCCACCCTCGTCGCCGTCCACGTGGCGCTGGACCGGCCCCGGCAAGGCCCTTCGTCACGACGGCCCGCGACGGGGCGGCATACGGTGGGCAGGTGAGCCAGCTGCTCGAGGTGAGGGTGACCGTCGGCGCGCCGGGCGAGGCCGACCGGATCGCCGCTGCGCTGGTGGCCGAGGGGCTCGCGGCGTGCGTGCAGGTCGTGCCGGGCATCACCTCGGTCTACCGGTGGGAGGGTCTGGTCGAGCGTTCCGCCGAGCTGCTCCTGCTGGCCAAGACGACGGATGAGCTGTTCGACCGCCTCGCGGCGCGCGTCGTCGAGCTGCACTCCTACGACACCCCCGAGGTGCTCGCCGTGCCCGTCGCGCGGGCCAGCGAGGGGTATGCCGTGTGGCTGCGAGAGTCGGTCGTCCGGGCGTGACCGCGCTCCGGGACGAGGAGCCGGCTGCCGTCGCGGTGGTCGGTGACTACCTGGACCGGCAGGTGGCGGTGCTGCGTCACGCCGGGCCGGCGTTGATGAAGGGCGACCCGGCGGCCGTTCACGACGCCCGGGTGGCGGCACGTCGCGCCCGGTGCACGCTCGCGACGTTCGCCGAGGTGCTCGCCACGAGCGACCCGGAGCCGCTGCTGGCGGAGCTGCGCTGGTGGGGCGGTGTGGTCGGCGCGGTCCGCGACGTCCAGGTCCTGCACCTGCGGTGGCAGCCGCTGCTCGCCGAGCTGGCCGACGTGGTCGCCGCCGACGCGGTCGCCTGGCTGGAAGGTGAGCTGGGGCAGCGGCGCCGCGTGGCCGTCGCGGCGCTACGGCAGGCGCAGGCCGGCGACCGGCATGCGGACCTGGTGGCCGCGCTGGTGGCGGCGGCCTCGCCCGCGTCACCACCGGGGAGCGGCCTGCGGGCTGCGGCGCTGGCGCTGCCCGGGCTGGTGCGCCGGGCCTGCCGGCGGATGGACCGTGCCGCGCGCCGGGTCGACGTGGCCGGGTCGGAGGGGTCGCGCGCCCACCGGCTGCACGACGTGCGCAAGGCGGCCAAGCGGGCCCGCTACGCAGCGGAGCTGTGTGCCCCGGCGCTCGGGGCGCCTGCGGCGGACCTGGCTGCGCGGATGGAGTCTGTCCAGGAGGTCCTGGGGGAGCGGCAGGACAGCGCGCACGCGCAGCAGGTGCTCCTCGAGCTGATGTCGGCTCCTGGGGCCGGTGGCCCGGAGGGGTTCGTGTGCGGGGCGCTGTGGTCGGCCGAGCAGCAGCTCGCCGGCGCGGCGGAGGAGGCCTACCCCGTGGCCCTCGGCCGGGCGGAGGAGCGGGCGGTGCGGCATTGGCTGGGGTGATGCGGGCCGGGCAGCGGTTCTTCACCGGGCTGCACACCCGCATCTATCGCGCCAGCCACGGCCGCATCGGCTCACACATGGGCCCGGTCGAGAACGTCCTGCTGACGACCACCGGCCGGCGCAGCGGCCGCACGCGCACCACCCCGCTGGGCTGCCTGCCCGACGGCGACCGCCTCGTGCTGGTGGCCTCCAACGGCGGGGCGCCCCGCCACCCTGACTGGTACCTCAACCTGTGCGCCGACCCGCACGTCACCGTGCAGCGCGGCGCGCAGGTCCGGCCGATGCTGGCCCGGACGGCCACCCCGCAGGAGCGGGACGTGCTCTGGCCGCGGGTGGTCCAGCGGTATGCCGGGTACGCCCGCTACCAGGAGCACGCGCCCCGCGAGATCCCCCTCGTCATCTGCGAGGAGCAGCCGCGCCGGCCGGGATGATGGACCCGTGCCGGACACCCCGTCGCTGAAGTACGCCCACCTCGAGCGGGAGCTGCGATTCCTGCTGCCCAGCCCTCCCCGGTCGCTCCCGGTCGAGCGGACCTGGCGGATCACCGACCGCTACCTGCCCGAGACCGGGCTGCGGCTGCGCCGGGTGGAGGAGCAAGGCCGGCCGGTGGTGCTGAAGCTGGGGCAGAAGGTCCGGGTCGACGGCGGCCCGCGCACGGTGGCGCACACGACGATGTACCTGCGCCGGTCGGAATACGACACCCTCCTCGTCCTCACGGCGGACGAGCTGGCCAAGACGCGGCACATCGTCCTGCTGGGTGGGCACCGCTGGGCGGTGGACGTCTTCGAGGGTCACCTGCGTGGCCTGGTCACGGCCGAGCTCGACCTCGGCGCGGACGGCGAGCGGCCGGACGAGCTCGGTCTCGACGTCCTGGCCGAGGTGACCGGCGACGAGCGGTTCACCGGCGGCGCCCTCGCGCGCACCTCTGCCGATGCTCTGGCGCAGCTGCTGCGCGAGCACGGCCTGCACTCCTCCTGACGCGGGCGCCGCGCCAGGACGGATGCGGGCGTCCGGATCATCCGATCTGGGTGATTTCGTGCGCCTGCAGGCTGACTAGCGTCGGCGAAGGCCGACAGGGCACCTGCCGGTCACGCAGGACGCGGGGCGGCTGCCACGGGGGCGGCACCGACCCGGGGGAGGACTCGAATGGACTTCGTGACGGCGGAGGAAAGCCCGGTCTCGTCGGAGGTGGGGACGGCCCCGCCTCCGCTGGGCGTCGGGGAGTCGCTGGCGCCCTCGCTCGAGGTCCTCCAGCACATCAGGCGTGGCCGCGACCTCGACGTCTACGAGGCCCGCGACACGACCCGCTTCTGTCGCGTCCTGGTCAAGACCCCGCGCCCGGAGCTCGCCAACGACCCCGGGACGCTGGCGTCGCTGGAGCACGAGTGGGACGTGCTGGCGCGGCTGACGCACCCGCACATGGTCCGCGGATACGAGCTGTTGCGGCCGGAGGGCACGGCGCCACGGCTGGTTCTGGAGGTGCTCACCGGCGCGACGTTCGCGGCGCTGATGGACGACCTGGGCAGGCTGTCCCTGCCTGACCTCGCCCTGCTGACCGACCACCTGTCCTCGGCGCTGCGCTACCTGCACTCGCTGGGATTCCTGCACCTGGACGTCAAGCCGTCGAACGTGGTGTGCGACAACGGGATCGCCAAGCTGCTCGACTTCTCCATCGCTCGGCCCCCGGGCACGTACTGGCCCGGCCTCGGCACTCGGACCTGGGCCTCGCCGGAGCAGCTGGCCGGCGCGGAGCTCACCTCTGCCTCCGACGTGTGGGGCCTGGGGCTGCTGCTGCACCTCGGCGCCACCGGGAGCAACCCCTACGACGGTGACGAGGACGGGCTGCCGGTCACTGCGCGAGCTCCCCGGGTGCGCAGCGTGCGACGGCTGCCCGCACCCGTCGCCGCCGCCGTGGACGCCTGCCTCGAGCAGGCGCCGGGTGACCGCCCCACACTGCCCGAGCTATCCGCGGCCTTCGCACCCCATCTCGGCGAGTGACGGGCGGTCGGGCAGCCGGGCGTCTAGGTTGGCGCCATGGCAGCCGCTGACGGCAAGAGCCCCGCGGTCGAGGTCGAGGTCGGCGACAAGACGGTCCGGATCTCGAACCCGCAGCGCGTCTACTTCCCTGCGCGCGGGGAGACCAAGCTCGACCTCGTCAACTACTACCTCGCGGTCGGCGACGGCATCGTGCGGGCGCTTCGCGAGCGCCCGTGCATGCTCCACCGCTTCCCCGAGGGGGTGTCGGGGGAGAAGGTCCACCAGAAGCGGCTGCCGCAGGGTGCGCCGCCGTGGGTCCAGACCGTGAGCGTCCACTTCCCGCGCTACCACCGCGACGTGCACGAGCTGTGCGTCACCGAGCTGGCCAGCGTGATCTGGGCCGTGCAGATGTCGACCGTCGAGTTCCACCCGTGGAACTCCCGGCGGGCCGACACCGAGAAGCCGGACGAGTGGCGCATCGACCTGGACCCCATGCCGGAGTGCGGGTTCGACACGGTGCGTCGCGTCGCCCATGTCGCGCACGAGGTGCTCGACGAGCTGGGGGCGACCGGCTGGCCGAAGACCTCCGGCGGCAAGGGAATGCACATCTACGTGCGGATCAAGCCGGAGCACGGGTTCAAGGACGTACGCAGGGCGGCGCTCGCCTTCGCCCGGGAGGTGGAGCGGCGGGCGCCGGACGAGGTGACCACCACGTGGTGGCGGCGAGACCGTGACCCCTCGACGCTGTTCGTCGACTACAACCAGAACGCCCGCGACCACACCATCGCCGCCGCCTACTCGGTGCGCGGCCTGCCGGACGCCCGGGTCTCCACGCCGATCCGTTGGGACGAGGTCGACGACGTCCTGCCCGAGGACTGCACGATCGCGACCGTGCCCGAGCGGTTCGCCCGGCTGGGGGACCTGCACGCCGGCATCGACGACGCCGTCTTCGACATCAGCCCGCTGCTGGAGTGGGCGGACCGGGACGAGCGCGCGGGCGCCGAGGACCCGGGCATACCCGAATGACGCCGAAGCCGCGCTTCCCGCTCGACCACGCGCCGGACATCGACGTCAGGCCGGCGGCGGGTCGCTTCGAGGACTTCGCCACCGTGGTCGGCCCGGCGCGCCCTGGGGCGCGCGGCTGCTGGTGCATGGCCTACCGGGACAGCCGCGTCGCGCCGGACGAACGGCCGGACTACATGCGCGCGGAGTGCGCGACCGAGCCGGGCCCCGGCGTGCTGGTCTACGTCGACGACATCGTGGCCGGGTGGTGCTCGGTTGCCCCCAGAGCGAGCTACCGGCGCCTGCTCGGCTCGCGCACCATCCCGATCCTGGACGACCGCGACGCCTGGGTGGCCGTCTGCTTCGTCGTCCGGTCGGGATACCGCGGGCACGGCTTGATGCACCACCTGCTGGCTGGTGCCGTCGAGCAGGCGAGGAGCCACGGCGCCGAGGTGGTCGAGGGCTACCCGGTCGAGACCGGGGGCGACCGTGTTGACGTCATCTCCGGCTACGTCGGCACCGTCGAGCTCTTCGAGAAGGCCCGTTTCGAGCGCGTCGCGCCGACCACCGGGCGAAGCGGCGGGCAGCCCCGCTGGGTGATGCGCAAGCCGCTGACCCCCTGAGGTCGGCGCCATGGAGCTCACCCAGGTGCGCGTGCTCGTCGACGACTTCGGGCCCTGCTACCGGTTCTACCGCGACGTGCTCGGGCTGACCCCGCAGTTCCCGGCCGAGGACGGGCCCTACGCCAAGCTCACCCCGGCGACCGGGACTGCCGGTGTCGCGCTCCAGCAGCGCTCTGCGATGGCGAGCGTGTTCGACGAGCTGGGTCACCCGGTCAGCGGCCACCGCGGCCTCATCGTCCTGCGGGTGGATGACCTCGACGCCCAGGTCGAGCAGGTGCAGGCGCGGGGAGGGACCCTCGCCCACGGCCCGGCCCCGATGGGTGAGCGGATGAGGGTGGCGCACCTGAGGGACCCCGAGGGCAACCTGGTCGAGCTGCAGGAGTGGCTGGCCCTGCGCGGCTGACGGGGCCCGGCTGAGCCGCGGCGGCGGCGAGGTCCGGTTTCCGCCGGACATCGCGCCGGTGGGGTGGTTGGCTGGCGACATGACGACCTCCGCGGGACCCGCGCCCAGCGCCGCCGAGCGGTTCCACCAGCTGCACCGGGGCCCGATCCTGGTCCTGCCCAACGCCTGGGACGTCGCCTCGGCTCGCCTGGTCGAGGAGGCCGGGGCGTCGGCGGTGGCCACCACGAGCGCCGGGCTGTCGTGGTCGTGGGGTGTCGCCGACGGTGAGCACCTGGGCCTCGAGCGCATCCTGGACCTCACCCGGCGGGTCGTGGACGCCGTCGACGTGCCGGTCACGACCGACCTCGAGGCCGGCTACGCGCAGGACCTGGACGGGCTCGCGCGCAACGTCCGTGCGGTCCTCGACGCCGGTGCGGTGGGGGTCAACGTCGAGGACGGGCTGGCCGGCGGCCTGCGCCCGGTCGCGGAGCAGGCTGCACGGATCGCGGCCCTGCGACAGGAGGCCGGCGCCGGGTTGTTCGTCAACGCCCGCACCGACACCTACTGGCGCGCCGTCGGTGAGACCGAAGGCCGGCTCGACGAGACCGTCCGCCGCGCCGAGGCCTACCTCGAGGCCGGTGCCTCGGGCATCTTCGTCCCGGGCATCAAGGACCGGGGCGTCATCGAAGGGCTGGTCGCCCGGATCCCGGCACCGGTGAACATCCTCGTGGGCCCCGGCTCACCCACCATTCCCGAGCTGGCCGACCTCGGGGTGGCGCGGGCGTCGGCCGGGTCCGCGATCGCCCTGGCGGCCTACGGGCACGTCCGGCGGGCGGCGGCAGAGCTGCTCGGGGCGGGCACCTACACCGAGCTCGCTGGGGCCGCGGACTACCCGACGATGAACGCGCTGCTATCCCGCTGAGCCGCAGCAGGATGAACACCATGGGGCCCACCGCCGTCAGCGCCGCGTAGCTGCGGGCGGCCGCGACGGGCACGAGTGTCGCCGCCACCACGAGGGCGACGCAGAGCCACGCCGTGCCGGGCCGGGGAGCGAACAGCGCCGCCGGGACCGCATGGCGGTATGCCGGACGGCCGGGTCGGGCGCCGCCGTTCGCCGCCTGCGGGCGGTGAGGGCACGGCATACCGCGGAGCCGCCGGTGAAGTGCAGGACCGGGAGGGCGCCGCAGACCAGCAGCGGTGCGGGCAGCCACCCGCGTCCGTGGGCGGGCATGCCCTGGCCGAGTGCGCTCATGGTGAGCAGCTGCAGCCCGGCCGCCGAGGCGCTCGGGGCCGACCGTGCTGATGGCGCCGGCCACGGCGGCGACGAGCGCCGGCAGCAGGACCATCGCCATGGGCGTGCCGAGGGCTGGCACGAGGATGTGGCGCAGGCGGCGCGGCGTCGGGTGGGGCGGTCGTTGGCCGAGGCGTAGAGGCTGCTCACGGCCAGCGGGATGGTGAGGTCGGGGTGGTGCAGCCCCATCCCGACAACGCGCAGGCTGCCGTAGTCCAGCGCCCCGACGAGGGTGTCGGAGTCGGTGAACAGGCTCGGGCGGCCCAGCTTCTTGGGGTAGGCGCTGCCTTCCCGGCCGAGGGCGATGGCCGGGGCGTTGTCGAGGTACATGGAGTGGATGAAGTCCCCCTCGTCGCCCTCGTGCCGGACCCGCAGCACCTGGCCGGACTCGGTGTAGTCGCCCAGCCCGGAGCTGTCCGGCATCCGGATGACCTCGAAGCGCACGAGCGGTCGTCGACCTCGAGCGGCTCCGGCACCACGGCGCGCATCGCGTCGAGGTCGGTGCGCTAGGTGATGTTGAGGTACTCCCGCCGGCTGAACCGGTAGGGGCCGGCAGGGTATGCCGCGCCGCCGAGCGGGGTTGATGTGGCCTGGAGAACGTCCTGGCTTCGCACTGGTGATGGTGTCCCAACGCGCGATCCGTGGGTCGACCGTGGCGGTCCTCGCGCTGTGGTGCCGTCCGGCCATCTACCTCCCCGACGGTAGGCAGCGCCGGGCCGCGAGAGAAATGCAGGTGAGCCGGGATTCATACACTTGGTGCATGGATGTCGAGCTGCGCGACCTGAGGCTGTTCATGGCGCTGGTCGAGGACCCGCACTTCTCCCGGGCCGCGGCCAGCCGGCGGGTCAGCCAGCCGACGCTGACCCGGTCCCTGGCCCGGCTGGAGCGGGCGCTGGGGGTCCGGCTGGTGGAGCGGACCACGCGCAGCGTCGCGCTGACCGAGTCGGGCGAGCGGCTCAGTGCCGAGCTGGCCCAGATCCTGCCCCGCCTCGACGCGGCGGTCCGCTCGGTCAGCGCCCACCCCACGCTGCGGCTGGGGTTCACGTGGCTGCTGCCGGCCGAGCTCGTCCGCCGGCTGCTGACCGGGTTCGAACGGACCGCGGGTGGCCGGATCGACCTGGTCCGCCGGGACGACCGCTCCGGTGGGGTGCTCAGCGGTCAGACCGACGCCGCCATCGTCTTCGGCACGGTGCGTCGCAGCGAGTCCCTGCGCGTGGTGGAGCTCGGCACGCAGTCGCGGGTCGCGGCGGTCTCCCGCGACCATCCCCTGGCCCGTCGCCGGCGGCTGCACTGGGCCGAGCTGGCCGACCACCCGCTGGTGGTCAACGCGGTCAGCGGCACCGTCGGCCCGACGATGTGGCCGGCCTCGGCCCGTCCGGAGGTGGCGGTCACATGCCGGACCTACGACGAGTGGATCGCCATGGTCGCCGCCGGCCGGGGCGTCGGGGTGCTGCCCGAGTCCGCGCGGGAGCAGCCGCACCCCGGCGTGCGCTACGTGACGATCGGTGATGCGCCGCCGGTGTCGCTGCTACTCGTCCTGCCGACCCGGGCCGCGCACCCCCTCGTCGGTGCCCTGGAGGAGCTGGCCGTGACGGCCGCTCGAGGGGAGACGCGGGTGTCCTAGTCCGAGGTGGAGGTGGCCAGGCGGTGCAGGATCGGCGCGGCGCGCGCGATGGGGATGCCGAAGCCGATGTTCTGCGCCAGGGCCTCGTCCGAGCTCGACGCGCCCGCGGTGGTGATGCCGATGACCGCGCCGGAGGCCGAGAGCAGCGGCCCGCCGGAGTCGCCCGAACTGATCGCCGCGTCCGTCTGCAGCAGGTGGCTCAGGGTCGTGCCGTTGCTGAACGAGACGGTGCGTCCGAGGGCGGAGATGATGCCGACGGTCACCGTCGGGGTCCCCTCCAGGGCCAGGGCGTTGCCGGCGGCGATGACGAAGTCGCCGACGCGCGGGTGCAGGTCGGTGGCCAGGCCGAGCGGAGGGAGGGAGGCGCCCTGCATTCGCACGACCGCCAGGTCCGCGTCCGGGTCCGAGGCGACCACGGTGGCGGCGACGCGCGAGCCGTTGGGCAGCGTGACCGAGACCGAGCGGGCGCCGGAGACGACGTGGGCGTTGGTGGCGATGTCGCCGGAGCGGTCGAAGGCAAAGCCGGTGCCGGCCACCTTGTGCGTCATCGTGCCGCCGACGCCGTCAGGGACCGTGGTGGAGACGTTCAGGGCCACGACCGAGCCGCGGATGCGCGCGGCGACGTCGGCCAGCCCGGTCATCGCGTCCCCACCGAAGCGGGTGCCCGCCTGGGCACTCGTGCGCGTGCCGTCGCCCCCGACGAGCCAGGCCACGACGCCGCCGCTGACGCCGCCGGCGACCAGCGAGCTCACCACGACCAGGACGGACACCCGCCGGCGCACCGGGTGCTGCTTCGGTGCGGGTGCCGGTTCGGGGGCCGGTGCCGAGGCCGGTGACGTCGGCACCGGGCCGGGTGAGGCGGGGGGCCGGTCGTCGTGGATGTCCACCGGCTCGGGCTGGAGGTCGGTGCTCACCCGACCAGTTCAGCGGTCGGCCCGGCCCCCCTCCCGTGGCCTTGGTCCCTCCTCAGTCGGTGGTCAGGCGCAGGGCCCGGCTCACGTGCGGCCAGGCGAGCGCCCCCAGCTCCGCGTCCGCGGCGGGCGTGCCGCCGCGGGCCATCGCCTGCCCCGCGCCGACCGCGGACTCCCCGGGCAGCATGGTCCGGTGCCCCGCGTGCGGGTGCGTGACGACCGTCGTGGCCAGCCCGTGCGCCTCGCGCCGGGCGGCGATGCTGCGGGCGAAGTCCGCCCCGGGCCAGACCTGGTCGTCCTCGCCGCCGACGAGCACGACCTCCCCGGTGATGCGCTCGACCGGGATCGCTGCCGCCTCCGTCCGCTCCGGATCCGCGGTGAGGCTGGCCTCGTAGAGCCCGCGGAAGGCCGGCGGCGTGGTGTCCGGCTCCCAGGACTCCAGGAAGGCCACGAACGGCAGCGGTATGCCGTGCCGCGTCCAGTGCGAGGTCTGCCGCGGCTGCCCGTCGGGGCCGTCCGGGGCAACCCCCGCCCACACCACCGGGCTAGGGGCGAACGCGACGACGGCCTCGACCCGGGCGTCGTGGGCGGCGGTGAGCAGGGCCGCCTCGGCCCCGAACGAGAGCCCGACGACCGCGAGCCGGTCGCACTCGCCCGCGAGCCGGTCGAGGGCAGCCGTGAACGTCTCCAGCGGCACCTCCCACGGCCCGGGCTGTTGTCCGTCGCCACCGAACCACTGGATCGACATCGCGCTGGCGCCGTGGGAGGCCAGCAGGCGGGACCGGTCGGCGTCGACCCGCCCGCTGGAGCCGGCCAGGACGAGCACGCCTGTGCCACAAGGGTTCTCGGGTCGGACCCACACACCGGTGGGGTTGCTCAGCTGCTCCTCCATGCGCCCGAGCCTAGGCGAGCGTGACTGTGGAGGTGAGGGCACGGCATACCCCTGGGGGTATAGTTGCTCCACGTTCCCGACGAGAGGAGAGCCACGTGTGCCAGCCGGCCGTGTGCAAGCAGTGTGGGAAGGCGACCTGGCGCGGGTGCGGCATGCACGTCGACCAGGTCATGGCGGGTGTGCCCAAGGCGGCGCAGTGCACGTGTGAGCGAGGCGGCGGTGGCGGCCTCGTCGGGGCGATCAAGGGCTTCTTCGGCCGGGGCTGACCCCGTCCCACCGCGATCGGGTCAGCGGCCCTCGGTGGATCGGTCACGACGACGGGCCACCACGTCGGTCACCCGTTGGCGCTGCGGCCGGCACTGCGTCTCATTGAACGCCCTGCGCGGCGGGAGCGCCACGGTTTCCGTGTAGCGCGGACGCCGTGTTGATCCGAACCTGACGGTCGGCGAGGTCAGGCGACGAAGATGCAGAACGGGTGGCCGGAGAGGTCCGCAAGGACGTACAACGGCTCGCCCGGGTCGTCGGTGCGGTCCAGCAGCAGCTGCGCCCCGAGCGACTCGGCCCGCTCCCGCTGCCGCTCCAGCTCCGCACGGCTCGGGACGGTGAGGTCGAGGTGCATCTGCATCGGGACGTCATGGCCTGGCCACGTCGTCCGCTCCAGGCGCTCGACCTGCTGGAACGCCAGCTTGCGGGCGCCGTTCGCGTCCACGAGGACCAGCCAGTCGGCGTCGTCCACCTCACCCGCCGCGGGCGGTTCATCGCCTGGCCGGTACCGCAGCCCGAGGAGCTGCCGGTAGAACTCGGCAAGGGCTCGGGCGTTGGTGGTGTCGATGGCCGTGTGCAGCAGCTGCGGGTAGTCAGCCATGGTCGCCTCCCCTTCGTTCGCATGGTTCCACGCGATGCGTCTGTCCGCACTCGTCGCAGGCCCGGCAGCTGCGGTGTCAGGCCGGGCAGGAAACCCGGTCCGGTGTCCGGCGCCGTGGCCAGGGTCGGTGGGTGACCTTCGTACAGCAGCGAGAGGACTGTCTGGCCGCGCTCGGCTGGGTTGCCGGTCTCATGGCCTCGACGCCACCAGCACAGCTGGGTCTGCCCACACCGTGCGCCGAGTACGACGCGCGCAGCCTGATGGGACACCTGATCGGCACCGCGGAACGCGGTCTGGCCACGGCTGAGCGGCGTTCGACCAGCCACGTCCCGCACGTGGTCACGGACGTGCCCGATGAGGAGCTCGCGAGCAGCTGTGCCGCTCTGGCCAGGCGGATCGGCTCCGATGCATGGATGCCCATCCAGCGCTCACGAACCTCGTGCTGAGGACCGGCTAACTCGGTGTCCCCATGCAGGCGGAATCGCCTCAGTGGCGCACGTGCTCGAGCGCCGCCGGTGGCGCACAGTCCTCGGTCGTGAACTGCCAGGTCTCGGGGTCGGCGACGTACACCTGCTCCCCGACCTGTGGGTCACGTGCGTGCAAGACGTGGAACGACGGCGAGAACGGGCCGCCCAGGTCGATGACCGTCGCACCAGCACCTTGCACGGCTCGGATGACGTGCTGGGGTGCCGTGAGGTCGATGCGGCTAACGACTCCTGGTGTCGCCCATACGGGTATGCCGCCGAGATGCCCGCTGAACTGGAGGTGGAAGTGTCCGCACAAGACGGCTACGACGTCCGTTCCTGTGATCACTGCCGCCAGCTCGTCCCGGTTGTGCAGGCCGGCCTCCCGCATCCACGGTGCCGTCGGGGTGTGGATCGGCGGATGATGCAGTGCCAGCACCGTTCCATGCGGCGCGGGGTCGCGCAGCAGCTCTCGCAGGGCGTCGAGCTGGGCGCGGCTGACAATCCCATGGGCCGCGCCCGGGACCAGGCTGTCGAGGGTGATCAGTCGCAGGCCGCCGACACTGCTGACGGCCGCCCGTTCGTCGTCGAGGCCATCGAGTCGGACACCGACATCGGCACCGTGCCCGTCGAGGTGCCCGGTCCCGAGGGCAGAGGAGAACCCAGGTCTACGGTCGTGGTTGCCCGTGGCATAGAGGTGCGGGATGCCGCGCGAGCCGGCAAAGCGCCCGACCCTGTCGCGCACGAGCGCACAACCCTCGGCCGAGCCGTCATCGGCGATATCGCCGGTCACGACGACCAGGTCGAGGTTGGTGAGGTGGCGGCAGTCGTGGAGCAGTTGATCGAGAGCCCCAAGTGCGTCGACACCGTCCTCGTCGAATCCGCTCGCGGTGACATGCGTGTCTGACAGATGCAGGATCCGGTGTGGCAAGGCGCGCTCCGAGGAAGCTTGCAGCACCTAGGCGGTCGATGCTGCGCTCGTCACTCCCGGTGGTGGCCACCCCCGCCAGTCGTCGGAGCAGCGACTATATGGCCCGAGCGGTCCGAAACGCCGCTTGCCGCTTTCGCGCGGCACCCAGTCCACGGCTGCGGCCTTGCCGCAGTGGCTGGAGAAGTCGGTCGACTGGCACGCTGCCGTGGCCGCTGTCGGCGTGCCGGCCCTGCATCTGCACGACCCGCGGCACACCGGCAGCCGGCCTCGCCCGAGGCCTACGCCGCGATCGCCGATGCCATCAACGCCCCGCCTGACCCTGCACTTCGGGTCCTCCTCCGAGGACTCGGCATGATGCGGCTGTGGCCCGTGTGTGGCCCGACAACGGGCACGGACGGGCATGAGAAAAGCCCACGCCGTGGGCGAAACGCCTCTGACCTGGGCTTTGTCGTGGAGCGGGTGACGGGAATCGAACCCGCACTGTCAGCTTGGGAACACGCTCAGCGCGGTTCGGTCTCGTGCTCGCCGCGGTGAAGCTGCACGTCGGCGCCAGTGCGCGAGTGACCGTGAGTACCGGTGAGGACCTGCCTGTTCCGATCGGATCGGGCACGTATCGGGCACGCCCAGCTGCCCTGCGTGGAACGGCCGAGGACGGCGCGACGCGCCGCCCGCCGGGCGGACCCCCGCCGGCGAAGCCGGCGGTTTAAAACCGTAGAGATAGTGCTCACCCGACCGGGTTCGGCAGACGCTGCGGTGGCCTTCTTCGTGCATCACGGTGGGACTGCGTCTTGACAGCAACATGCCTTGGGGGCGGCTGCGGCCAGAGCCGTTCGTGGCCGAAGGACCGACTCGCGCGGTACCCGAGCGGTGGTCCGGGACAGACCGCCACGATGTAGCACGTCGGGTCGCCCGGGTGGGGCCGCCGCGGCACTGGTTCGGCGCCCGAGGCCTGCGGCCCGTGCCTCAGGCTCAGATGCGCCATTCCGGCTGGTAGTCCGGGTGGTCGGCATACGGCAGGGCAAGGGCCCGGAGCACGAAGGTCAGGCGGGTGACCTCCCCCTCGGGTCCGACGTTCCCCTCGTAGTTCGACACCGCGTCGACGAACTCGGCCGCGATCCGCCGCTTGGCCTCGCATTCGGCGACCAGCCGGGAGGGGTCGACTTCCAGCACGGGCCGGTTGACGTCCATCGCCCAGGCCAGCCCGGAGGTCAGGCTGCCCGGATCGCCGTACTGCCGGGCCAGCTCCTCGTCATCCGTGGCGCGGGCCAGCACGAACTCGCTGAGACCCCTCATCCGCCCTCACCTCCACAGGTGACGCCGGCCCGCGCGACGGCAGCCACGCCGGGAGCCGCCGTGGACCTGCTCACCGCTCATGGCTGATCCCTTCCGCGCGGGGAGTACCTACTCACGGTCCGCCCGACGTGCAGGGGCGTCAAGGCAAGAACGGTGGACGTGAGGAAGACCTCTGAGCGCGGCCAGACGTTATGGCCCAGGGTGTCTCTGAGGGTTCGGTCGCCAAGGCCTACCGGCTGCTGCGGGCGATCCTGACGACCGCGGTCGATGAGGACCGGTTGATCGCGGCCAACCCCTGCCGGATCAAGGGCGCCGGGCAGCAGAAGAGCGTCGAACGCCCGGTGCTGACGTTGCCGCAGGTCTTCCAGCTCGTCGATCTCGTCCCGGAGCGGTGGCAGGCGTTCATCCTGCTCAAGACCTTCGCCTCGCTGCGATGGGGCGAGATCACCGCGTTGACCCGGGCCGACCTCGACCTGGTC
>NZ_JBTCWL010000040.1:0-35927 GCF_054325275.1 Oryzihumus sp. | reverse complement strand
CGCCGAAGGCCGCGAGGGTGGCGTGCTGCAGTCGCAGCTCGGTGCGGGCGCGGGCGAAGAACTCCGTGTCCTTGGGGTTGGCCCCGGGCCAGCCGCCCTCGATGAAGCCGACACCGAGCTCGTCGAGGTGGCGTGCGATGTCGAGCTTGTCGGCGACGGAGAGGTTGAGCCCCTCCTGCTGCGCACCGTCGCGCAGCGTGGTGTCGTAGACGTGCAGGTCGGTCATCGTCGGCCCCATCTCAAGGTCACTGCAGCAGTGCGGTCGTGCCGGCGCCCGGGGCGCCGCCGGTGTCATCCATGGTCGTCGATCTCGGGACCGTCACCGGGGCGGGGTGGTGCCCGGTAACGAAAAAGACCCCCCAGGGTGTGGGAGGTCTGCGCGGCGGGAGGTGTCCCGTCGCGCTAGCCGAGAATGATGGTGGCGGTGGCCACTGCCGTCCAGGTGCTCATGACAAGGCTCAGGGTGCCACGGCCCGTCCGGATCGCGGCACCACGTCTCGCCATCCGGTCACGGTCACCGGTCAGCCGGTATGCCGCGCGGCAGGGTCCGCTCGCCGCCCGCTAGCCGCCCGCTCCCGGCACTCCTGCACCAGCGCCTCGAACAACCGGGGGTCCGTGCCGGCCTCCGGGTGCCACTGCACGGCCAGGCGGAAACGGGACCCCGGGTCCTCCATCGCCTCCAGCGTCCCGTCGTCGGACCAGGCGGCCGGGACGTAGCCGGGGTGGTCGAGCACCGACTGGTGGTGGTAGGTCGGCACGTCCACCGCCGCCCCCAGGATCTGCGCGACCCGCGTGCCGGCCACCGTGGCGACCGGGTGCACGCCGTAGACCCCCGGCGCCGGCGAGTGCTCGTCGTGGCCGACCCGGTCCGGCAGGTGCTGCTCCAGGTGGCCGCCGGCCGCCACCGCCATGACCTGCATCCCCCGGCAGATACCCAGCACGGCGAGGTCCTGCTCGGCCGAGACGCGCGCGAGCGCCAGCTCGAGGGCGTCCCGGTCGGGGCGGCCCGGCTGCACGCTCGGGTGCGGCTGCGCGGCATACCGGCTGGGCTCGACGTCCGCTCCCCCGGCGAGGACCAGCCCGTCGAGGCGGGCCAGGACGTCGCGGGCGAGGGTGTCGTCCGCGTCGAGGCGGGGCGGGACCAGCAGCGCGATCCCGCCGGCTGCCTCGACCTTGGTGACGTAGTCCTGCGGCAGCAGCGCGCTCGGCACGTCGGTCCAGTCGCCGCGGGAGGCCGTCTCGACGTAGCAGGTGATGCCGATGACCGGCCGGGATGCCTCACCGCCCATGGCTCAGACCGGGGTGACGTAGGCGCCGGAGATGCCGCCGTCGACGAGGAACGACGAGGCGGTGATGAAGCTGGACTCGTCGCTGGCCAGGAACAGGACGGCGTTGGCGATCTCCTCCGGCTCGGCGAACCGGCCGGTCGGGATGTGCACCAGGCGCCGCGCGGCCCGCTCGGGGTCCTTGGCGAACAGCTCCTGCAGCAGCGGGGTGTTGACCGGCCCCGGGCACAGCGCGTTGACCCGCACGCCCTCGCGCGCGAACTGCACGCCGAGCTCGCGCGACATCGACAGCACGCCGCCCTTGCTGGCGGTGTAGGAGATCTGCGAGGTCGCCGCGCCCATGACCGCGACGAACGAGGCGGTGTTGATGATGGACCCACGCTTCTGCTCGAGCATGTAGGGAAGCGCCGCCTTGCAGCACAGGTAGACGCTGGTGAGGTTGACCTCCTGCACCTTGCGCCACGCGTCGAGGTCGGTGGTGAGGATCGAGTCGTCCTCGGGCGGGGAGATGCCGGCGTTGTTGAACGCGACGTCGACGCTGCCCCACGTGTCCCTGGCCGTCCGGAAGAGCTTCTCGACGTCGTCGGCGTCGGTCACGTCGCAGCGCACGAAGGTCCCGCCGACCTCTCCGGCCACCTTCGGTCCGGCCACCTCGTCGAGGTCGCCGATGACCACCTTCGCGCCCTCCTGGCCGAAGCGGCGCACCGTCGCCAGGCCGATGCCGCTGCACCCTCCGGTGACGACGGCGACCTTGCCCTCGAGCCTGCCTGTCATGGTCCTGCCTCTCGATGTCGTTGTGGTTGCTCAGGATTCGGTGGAGATGAAGACGTTCTTGACCTCGGTGAAAGCGTCCAGCGCGTCCGGGCCGAGCTCGCGCCCCAGGCCCGACTGCTTGAACCCGCCGAAGGGCGTGGAGTAGCGCACGCTGCTGTGCGAGTTGACCGAGAGGTTGCCCGCCTCGACGCCGCGAGCGACGCGCAGCGCCCGCCCGACGTCGCGGGTCCAGATGGACCCGGACAACCCGTATGCCGTGTCGTTGGCCTTCGCGACCGCGTCCGCCTCGTCGTCAAACGGCATGACGGCGACGACCGGACCGAAGACCTCGTCCTGCCAGACCGCGTCCTGTGTCGACCGCGGCAGCACGACCGTCGCGGGGTACCAGTAGCCGCCCCCGCCCGGCGCCTCCCCGCGGAAGGCGATGTCGACCGGTTCCTCTGCGTCCTCCACGAAGGACCTGACCCGCTCCCGCTGGCCGGCGCTGATCAGCGGGCCCATCTCGGTGGTCTCCTCCGCCGGGTCGGCGACGACCACGCCCCGCACGGCCGGCTCGAACAGCTCCATGAACCGGTCGAACACGGTGCGCTGCACCAGGATGCGGCTGCGGGCACAGCAGTCCTGACCGGCGTTGTCGAAGACCCCGTAGGGCGCCGATGCCGCCGCCTTCTCGAGGTCGGCGTCCTCGAAGACGACGTTCGCGCTCTTGCCGCCGAGCTCCAGGGTGACCCGCTTGACCTGCTCGGCGGCCCCGCGCATGATCCCCTGACCCACCGAGGTCGACCCGGTGAAGCAGATCTTGCGGACGCCGTGGTGGGTCACGAACCGCTCCCCCACCACCGACCCCTTGCCGGGGACGATGTTCAGCACGCCCTCGGGGAGACCCGCCTCAAGGGCCAGCTCGCCGATCCGGATCGCGGTCAGCGGGGTCAGCTCGGCCGGCTTGAGCACGACGGTGTTGCCGGCCGCGAGCGCCGGCGCCATCCCCCAGCCCAGGATCGGCATGGGGAAGTTCCAGGGCACGATGATGCCGACGGTCCCGAGCGGCTCCTTGAACGTCACGTCGAGCCCGCCGGCGACCGGGATCTGCCGGCCGAACAGGCGTTCCGGGGCGGCTGAGAAGTAGGCCAGCACGTCGCGGACGTTGCCGGCCTCCCACCGGGCGTTGCCGATCGTGTGCCCGGCGTTGAGCACCTCCAGCTGCGCCAGCTCCTCGAGGTGCCCGTCGACGACCTCGGCGAAGCGGCGCAGCAGCCGTGCCCGGTCCGCCGGGGCCACCGCACGCCAGGCGGGTCCGGCTGCCTCCGCGCGCGCGATGGCCTCGTCCGCCTGCTCGCGCGAGGCGAGCTCGACGGTCCGGACGACCTGGCCGCTCGCCGGGTTGATGACCTCGTGACGGCTCTCGTCCGTCGTGGTGCTCATGCGTGTCACAGCCTCTCGAAGCCTCGGATGCGTTCCCAGTCGGTCACCGCGGCGTTGAACGCCGCGAGCTCGACGTCGGCGGCGTGGACGTAGTGGTCGACCACGTCGTCGCCGAAGGCGGCCCGCGCGACCTCCGACGCGGCGAACAGGTCCCGCGCCTGCCCCAGCGTGGTCGGGACGCGGTCCTTGCCGGAGGTGTAGGCGTTGCCCTCGCAGGCAGGCTCGAGCCAGATCTTCTCCCGCACGCCGTGCAGGCCTCCGGCGAGCATCGCGGCCACCGCGAGGTAGGGGTTGACGTCACCCCCGGGGACGCGGTTCTCCACCCGCAGCGCCTCCCCCTCACCCACCACCCGCAGCGCGCAGGTGCGGTTGTCGCGCCCCCAGGCGACGGCGGTCGGGGCGAACGATCCGGGCTGGAACCGCTTGTAGGAGTTGATGTTCGGGGCGTACATCAGCGTCAGCTCCCGCATCGTGACCTGCAGGCCGGCCACGAAGTGCTCGAACATCTCGCTGTAGCCGTGCGGCCGGGACGTGTCCGCGAAGACGATCGACCCGTCCTCCCCGCGCAGTGACAGGTGGATGTGGCACGAGTTGCCTTCCCGCTGGTCGAACTTGGCCATGAACGTCAACGACTGCCCGTGGGCGCCGGCGATCTCCTTGGCCGCCGTCTTGTAGATCGAGTGGTTGTCGCACGTGCGCACCACGTCGTCGTAGAGGAACGCGATCTCGTGCTGGCCGAGGTTGCACTCACCCTTCGCGCTCTCGACGGTCACGCCCGCGACATACATCTCGTTGCGGATCTCCCGCAGCAGCGGCTCGACCTTGGTGCCCCCGAGGATCGAGTAGTCCACGTTGTAGCGGTTCGCACCGGTCAGCCCCTGGTAGCGCCGGTCCCACGCCTGCTCGTAGGAATCCTCGAACACGATGAACTCCAGCTCGGTGCCGGCCAGGGCGACGCAGCCGAGCTCGGCCGCCGCGGCGACCTGGGACTTGAGGACCGAGCGCGGCGACTGGCGCACCAGGCCCTCACCGTCCAGCCAGGACAGGTCGCACTGGATCGTCGCCGAGTGCGGCTGCCCGGGCGTGCGGCGCAGCGTGGACAGGTCGAGGTCGAACATCATGTCGCCGTAACCGCGCTCCCACGAGCTGATGGCGTAGCCGCCCACGGTGTTCATGTCGACGTCGACGGCGAGCATGTAGTTGCAGCCCTCGGTGCCGTGACCGAGCACCCTGTCGAGGAAGAACTGCCCGTGGATCCGCTTGCCCTGCAGGCGACCCTGCATGTCGGTGAACGCGACGATGACGGTGTCGACCGCGCCCGAGGCGATGTCGTCACGGAGCTGCTCGACGGTCAGCTGTGGGGGTCTGGTCATGTCTCTCCTCGGGTCAGCCGGTGAGCTCGTGGTCCGTGCGGTCAGCCGAGCAGGCCTCGCAGCAGGGCGGAGGTGGCGTCGCAGTGCTCCTCCATCGTGGCCCGGGCGGCCTCGGGGGCGCCTCCCAGAACGGCCGCCACCAGGGCTTCGTGCTGCTGCGTGGAGTGGGCGATGTTGCGCGGCAGCACCGGTATCGCGCTCAGCAGCTCGTGCAGCGCGGCCTGCGCCCGCGTCACGGACTCGATGAGCATCGGCGAGCCGGACAGGGTGGCGATGGCCAGGTGGAAGCGGGAGTCGGCGACCCGGTGGGCGGCGCTGTCGGGTGCCTGGCGCACCGCGGCGGCGGCCTCGAGCAGCCAGGCCCGCTGGTCGGCCGACAGGGGCCGGGACGCCGCCAGGTAGGCCGCCCCGGGCTCGACCACCCGCCGGAAGCTCAGCGCGTCGGCGAGGTCGGCGCCGTGGCGCACCGGCTGCTCGGCGGACTCCGGCATCGGGGCTCCCCGGTAGACGACCTTGGTGCCCCCGCCGCGCCCCCGGGTGGTCTCCACCATGCCCGACTCGCGCAGGGCCGCGATGGCCTCGCGCAGCGTCACCCGGCTGACCGCCAGCCGCTCGGCCAGCTCGCGCTCGGGCGGCAGCAGCTCGCCCCGGGCGAACACCCCGAGCCGGATCGCCGTGGCGAGCTGCTCGACCGTGGACTCGAAGGCGTTGCCCGGCGCGGGCCGCAGCACGGCGTCGGGCAGCCGGCTGGCATCCGACGGCATCGCCGTCACGGCGCCTCGGGGCCGAAGATCTCGGCGGCGGGACGGGTGTCGTGACCCGGCGGCACGTCCCTCATGAAGTGGTGACGGCCACCGATGATCCACGTGACGGTCGCGAAGACCAGCACGGCGAGCACCGCGATGGGCGCGTAGTTGAACGTGTCCACGGTGATCGGGTTGGCCGGCGGCAACATGAAGAGGATGACGATGAAGGCCACCCAGACGACCGCGATCCAGCCCACCAGCGGGCTCCACCGGCCGAGGTTCCAGGCGCCGGGGCGGAAGTCCGGGTTGAGGCGGCGCAACAGCACGGGAGTGACGTAGGCAATGTAGAGGCCGATGACCGCGATCGACGTGACGGCGAGGTAGGCGGTGGTGCTGAACAGCGCCGGGCTGGCCAGGACCAGGGAGCAGACGACGCACAGCCAGATGGAGTTCGTCGGGGTGCCCGTCCGCGGGTTGACCTTCGACCACCAGCGCGAGCCGGGCAGCGCGTTGTCCCGGGAGAACGCGTAGGACATGCGCGAGTTGGCCGTCACCGAGGCCATGCCGCAGAAGAACTGGGCGACCGCGCAGATGAAGACGAGCGCGACCCCCAGGGAGTGCCCCGCGGCGTCGATGAAGATCTGCGCGGGCGGCAGGCCGATGCTGGTCGTGCGGGCCCGGTCGACGTTCTGGATCGACGCCGTGATGGCGACGAGCAGGACCCAGCCGGCGAAGAGCGACACCACGACCGAGTTCACGATCCCCTTGGGGGCGTTGACGGAGGCGGAGTGGGTCTCCTCGGCCACGTGGGCCGAGGCGTCGAACCCGGTGAAGGTGTACTGCGCCATGAGCAGCCCGATCAGGAACACGTAGATGACGTTGTTCCAGCCGGTGGCGTTCTCGAAGTGGGTGAACGTCCACGAGATCGACTGGTGGTGGTCGGGCACGAACGAGAGCACGGCGACGATGACGGCGACCCCGGCCAGGTGCCACCACGCGCTGATGTCGGACAGGCGCCGGACCAGGTCGACCCCGAAGGTATTGAGCAGCCCGTGCAGCAGCAGGATCACCGCGAAGGCGATGAAGGTCCTGCCCGCGGTCACGCCGACCCCCCAGGTCAGGTCGAGGAAGGCCATCCAGGTGATCGCGGCGCCGTAGTCGATCGCCGCCGTGACGGCGACCTCGCCCAGGAAGTTGAACCACCCGACGTACCAGGCCCACATCGGCTTGCGGTGCCGGGCCAGGCGTCCCGCCCAGAAGTACAGGCCACCGGCCGTGGGAAAGACCGAGCAGACCTCGCCCATGGCCAGCGCCACCAGCCAGACGAAGAGCCCGACGAGCGGCCAGCCGATGGAGATGGCGATGGGTCCGCCGGCGTTGAGGGCGATGCCGTAGCTGGTGATGGCACCGGCGAGGATCGAGATGATCGAGAACGAGACGGCGAAGTTGTTGAAGCCGCTCATCCTCCGGTGGAGCTCCTGCTCGTAACCGAGCTCGGCCAGCATCGCGGAGTCAGCATCAACCGGCTGTGGGGACGCTGGGGGCGTTGCGCTCATCGGGCACCTCGAAGGGTCTGGCGATGGACCAATACCCACCGAGACAGATGGGCTGTCTCGATTGAAGACCCGGAGTTGCCCTCCGTCAATGGTCTGGTTGCAGACCTTTACCTGTCGTTCACCGACGAGCCTGCCGGCGCCGGGCCGGCCCGGTCACACCAGGCGGGTGAGCCAGCCGCGGGTGTCCTCGGTGCGGCCGTACTGCAGGTCGAGCAGGGCCTGCCGGACCGCCAGCGTGGTGGAGCCGGTCTCGCCGCCGTTGACGGACAGCTCGCCGCCCTCCCAGGCGAGGCGGCCGACCGGGGTGACCACGGCGGCCGTGCCGCAGGCGAAGACCTCGGTGATGTCGCCGCTGGCCACACCCTCGCGCCACTCCTCGATGGAGATGCGGCGCTCCTGCACGCTGTGGCCGAGGTCCTTGGCCAGCTCGAGGATCGAGGCGCGGGTGACGCCCTCGAGGATGGTGCCGGTCAGCTCGGGCGTGACGATCGAGCCGTCGCGGCGCACGAAGTACAGGTTCATCCCGCCGAGCTCCTCGACCCAGCGGTGCTCGACCGCGTCGAGGAAGGCGACCTGGTCACAGCCGTGGGCGCTGGCCTCGACCTGGGCGGCGAGGCTGGCCGCGTAGTTGCCGCCGCACTTGGCCGCGCCGGTGCCGCCGGGAGCGGCCCGGGTGTAGTCGGTCGACAGCCAGATGGACACCGGCTTCACGCCACCGGAGAAGTAGGCGCCGGCCGGGGAGGCGATGACGCAGTAGGTCACCTGGGCGGCGGGGCGGACGCCGAGGAACGCCTCGGAGGCGAACATGAACGGCCGCAGGTAGAGGCTGGCCTCGCCGGCCTCGCCGCTGGGCACCCACGCCTGGTCGACCTCAACCAGCGCTGTGAGGCTGGCGAGGAAGTCGGCCTCGGGCAGCTCTGGCAGCGCCAGGCGCCGGGCGCTGCGGGCGAACCGCGCCGCGTTGGCCTCCGGGCGGAAGGTCCAGATGGACCCGTCCGCGTGCCGGTAGGCCTTCATCCCCTCGAAGATCTCCTGCGCGTAGTGCAGCACCGCGGCGGAGGGGTCCAGCGAGATGGGCCCGTATGCCGTGACCCTGCCGTCGTGCCAGCCCTCACCGGGGGTCCAGGTGGCCAGGACCATGTGGTCGGTGAACTTCTTGCCGAAGCCGGGGTTGGCGAGGATCGCCTCGCGCTCGGCGTCGGGGAGGACGTCGGGCCGCCTGCTGACCGTGAACTCCAGCGTCGAAGGGGCGGTCGCCTGCGTCATCGAAGGTCCTCCTGACCGGAAGTCGTGGGTGGGGCACGTGCCCTGAGCCGAAGGCTACCGGGCACGGGGTGCTCCGCCGAGGCGGGAGGTCCTCAGCCGGCCCGGAAGGCGGGCCTCAGCCGACGCGGGCGGCGATGGCGTCGCCGATCGCCGACGTCGACCGCGGCGCGCTCCCCCGCTCGGCCAGGTCGGCGGCCACGGCTGCCTCGACACGGGCGGCGTCCTCGCCGCGGCCGAGGTGCTCCAGCAGCAGGGCGACCGACAGGATCGTGGCGGTCGGGTCGGCCTTGCCCTCGCCGGCGATGTCAGGGGCCGAGCCGTGCACCGGTTCGAACATGCTCGGCGCGGAGCGCTCGGGGTTGATGTTGCCGCTGGCGGCCAGGCCGATGCCCCCGGCGATGGCTGCGGCGATGTCGGTGATGATGTCGCCGAAGAGGTTGTCGGTGACGATGACGTCGAAGCGGCCCGGGTCGGTGGCCAGGAAGATCGTGGCCGCATCGACGTGCTGGTAGGCCGTCTCCACGTCCGGAAACTCCGCACCCACATCCTCGACGGTCCGGCGCCACAGGTGGCCGGCGTAGGTGAGCACGTTGTGCTTGTGCACCAGCGTCAGGTGCTTGCGGGGCCGGCCCTGGGCGCGGCGGAAGGCGTCGCGCACGACCCGCTCCACGCCGTACCGGGTGTTGACGCTGACCTCGGTGGCGACCTCGGCGGGGGTGCCGACCCGCAGCGCTCCCCCGTTGCCGACGTAGGGACCCTCGGTGCCCTCGCGCACCACGACGAAGTCGATGCCGCCGGGCGCGACCCGCTCCACGGCGAGGGGGCTGGTGACGCCGGGGTAGAGCCGGGCCGGGCGCAGGTTGACGTAGTGGTCCAGAGAGAAGCGCAGCTTGAGCAGCAGCCCGCGCTCGAGCACCCCGCTGGGCACGCCGGGGTCGCCCACCGCGCCGAGCAGGATGGCGTCGTGGCCGCGGATCTCCTCCAGCACCGAGTCGGGCAGGGTCTCGCCGGTGGCGTGCCAGCGGCGGGCGCCGAGGTCGTACTCGGTGGTGCTGATCTTGGGGCCCTGCCCGGCGGTCACCGCGGAGAGAACCTTCAGGCCCTCGGCGACCACCTCCGGGCCGATGCCGTCGCCGCCGATGACGGCGATGTCGAGGGTGTCCGTGCCCTGCGCCGGGCTCTGCTCGTCAGCCATGTCGTCAGCCTAGAAGTCGTCTTGCGTGCTGGAATCTGTGTTCCACATGACGGACGGCCTCCCCGCGGGTCGCCGGGAGGCCGTCCGTGTCTCGGTCGTGGTGACCGGTCACTCGTCGTCGGAGTGGCCCTGGTCGCGCAGGTCCATGGACTCCTGCAGTGCGCGGCGGGTGGCCTCTTCGGCTTCGCTCATGTCGTCACGTCCTTCGCATGATCGTCACAGGTGACAAGGGGAAATGGGTCTCGCACACGCTCCCCGGATGACGGGGGGTGGGTCAGCGGCACACGCGGGGTCTCCGCGGCGAGTCAGCTGACCTGTCGGAACCCGCCGCGGCGGCGAAGCATGAGAACCAGCCGCGTCATGTCCTCGACATTACGTGGACGTCCAAGTATGTGGAACTTCTTTCCCACACCGTGAGACGGCACTGGACGCCCGGCACCCGCTCCTGCCCGGGCACGACGAAGGGCCCGACCGGAAGGTCGGGCCCTTCGTGCGCGGCGCTGGCGGTGCTCAGCCGTCGAGGTCGACGACCTTGACGCCGCTGGCGCCGATCTCGGTGCCGATGTCGCTCAGCACCCCCGCGGGGATCGCGCTGTCCACGGTCAGCGCCACGAGCGCGGCGCCGCCCTGGGCCTTGCGGGCGACCTGCATGCCGCCGATGTTGATGTCGGCCTCGCCGAGCACCCGACCCACGGTGCCGATGATGCCGGGGCGGTCGACGTAGGTGAAGAACGCCATGTGCTCCGAGATCGGCACCTCGAGGTCGAAGCCGTTGACCCCGACCACCTTCTCGACCAGGCGCGGGCCGGTCAGGGTCCCGGCGACGCTGACCTCGGTGCCGTCGGCCAGGGTGCCGCGCAGCGTGGTGACGTTGCGGAAGTCCTCGGCCACCGGGTCGGTCAGCAGCCGCACCTCGCACCCGCGCTCCTGCGCCAGCAGCGGGGCGTTGACGTAGGACACCTGGTCCTCGACCACGTCCTGGAACAGGCCCTTGAGCGCGGCGAGCTTCCACACGCTCACGTCGTACTCGGTGATCTCGCCCTTGACGTCGACGGTCAGCTGGGTCGGCACCGCACCGGCGAGGGCGGTGAAGATCCGGCCGAGCTTCTCCACGAGGGCGATGCCGGGGCGGACCTCCTCGGCGATGACCCCGCCGGAGACGTTGACCGCGTCGGGGACGAGCTCGCCGCCGAGCGCGAGCCGCACCGACCGGGCGACCGCGACACCGGCCTTCTCCTGGGCCTCGTCGGTGGAGGCGCCCAGGTGCGGGGTGACGACGACCGACTCGAACTCGAACAGCGGCGACTCGGTGGTCGGCTCCTTGGCGAACACGTCGATGCCGGCGCCCGCGACGCGGCCCTCCTTGAGGGCGACCGCGAGGGCTTGCTCGTCCACGATGCCACCGCGGGCGGCGTTGACGATCCGCACCGAGGGCTTGACCAGCTTGAGAGCCTCCTCGCCGATGAGGCCGAGGGTCTCGGGGGTCTTGGGCAGGTGCACGGTGATGAAGTCGGACTCGCGCAGCAGGTCCTCCAGCGGCAGCAGCTGGACGCCGAGCTGGCCGGCGCGCGCCGCGGAGACGTAGGGGTCGTAGGCCACGACCTTCATGCCGAACGCGGCGAGGCGCTCGGCGACCAGGACGCCGATGCGGCCCAGGCCGACGACGCCGACGGTCTTGTCGAGCAGCTCCACGCCGGAGTACTTGCTGCGCTTCCAAGCCCCGCCCTTGAGGGCCTCGTTGGCCGGGGCGATGTTGCGGGCGGTCGCGAGCAGCAGGCCGACGGCCAGCTCGGCCGCCGAGGTGATGTTGGAGGTCGGGGCGTTGACGACCATGACGCCGGCGACCGTGGCCGCCTTGACGTCGACGTTGTCCAGGCCCACACCGGCGCGCGCGACGACCTTGAGGTTCTTCGCGGCGGCCAGGGCCTCCTCGTCGATCTTGGTCGCCGAGCGGATCAGCACGGCGTCGACATCGGCGATGGCGGGCAGCAGCTCGGATCGGTCAGCCCCGTCGCAGTGGCGGATCTCGAAGTCCGGCCCGAGCGCGTCGATGGTCGCGGGCGAGAGCTCTTCGGCAATCAAGACAACGGGTTTGGTCACTGGCCTGTCCTTCACGGGTGGTGGGATGCGGCCGAGCCCCCTGCGGGCCGGCCGGGTCTGGGCGGGAGGTTCCGCCCGGCACCGCGCTGTGCCCACGGCCAGTCTAGACACGGCGAGCCGGGGCCCCGGCCCCGGCTCGCGATGTGGACGGGCCCCCTTACGCACGCACCCGGCATACCGACGAGCGGGTATGCCGGGTGCGCGCCACGGGTGCCGCGGCTCAGGCTCAGGGGATGGGCCTCTCCTGCTCGTCCTCACCGGCGTCGGGCGCGATCCGCGTCGGGGACAGGCTCCTCCAGAGGAGGAAGAGGCCGCCCAGGACGAACATGACGATGCCTGCCCAGAGGTTGATGTTCGTGCCGGCGGCCTTGGCCCGGTCCGCCTCGCCACCGACCAGGCCCATGACCAGCACGATGGCGCCGTAGGCGAGGAACAGGCCGCCCAGGACGCTGCGCAGGTCGAAAAGCTTGGCCCGCGCCGGGGCCTGTGCCGGGAGGTTCGGCTCTTCGGAGTGTGCTCCGGTGCTCATGTCTGACGCTCCTTGGGGCCTAGATGAACGGGATGTACAGGGCGAAGGACAGCGCCAGGGCCAGCAGGCCGAAGACGACCGGCGAGCGGTACCACGCCTCGTCGCCGACCACGGCGCCGGCGCTCATGTCGTGCTTGCCCAGGCCGTAGACCAGGCCCTGGAGCTCGGTGACCGGCTTGGGCCGGCTGGCCAGAGTGACCAGCACCGAGACCACGACGTCGGCGACGAACGCCACGATCGCGCCCTTGAAGTTGCCGTCGCTGTCGCTGAGGTAGTGGACCCAGCCGAGCTGGCCGGCGCCCCAGGCGGCCGCGGCACCGAGCGTGCCGGCGACCAGGCCCCAGAAGCCGCCCCAGCCGGTCATCCGCTTCCAGAACAGGCCGAGGATGAAGGTGGCGAACAGCGGCGCGTTGAAGAAGGAGAACAGCAGCTGCAGGTAGTCCATGATCGAGTTGAACCGGGAGGCGATGAACGCCGTCCCGATGCCGCCGAGGACACCGATCACGGTGACGATCCGGCCGACGCGCAGGTAGTAGCCGTCGGGGCGGTCCTTCTTCACGTAGTCCTGCCAGATGTCGTACGTGAAGACCGTGTTGAAGCTGGAGATGTTGGCCGCCATGCCGGCCATGAACGCCGCCAGCAGGCCGGTGACCGCGACGCCGAGCACGCCGGAGGGCAGGTAGCGCTCCATCAGCGCGGGGATCGCGTCGTTGTAGGTCAGGCCCTTGCCCTCGGTGTCGGTCTGGCCCAGGCCGGGGATCATGGCCAGGGCGATCAGGCCGGGGATCACGGTGAAGAACGGGATGACCAGCTTGGGGAACGCGCCGATGATCGGCGTGCGCCGGGCGGCGGACATGTTCTGCGCCGACAGCGCGCGCTGCACCTCGGCGAAGTTGGTGGTCCAGTAGCCGAAGCTGAGGACGAAGCCCAGGCCCATGGCGATGACCAGCCAGTTGGAGCCGATCGGGTTGGTCACGTGGCCGATGGCCGTGCCCTGCCAGGCGTGCAGGAAGCCCTCGCCGGCGTTCTTGTTGCCCTGGATCTTGCCGGTCAGGCCGTCCCAGCCGCCGGCCGCCTTGAGGCCGACGAACGTCAGCGGGATGAGGCCGGCGAGGATGACGAAGAACTGCAGCACCTCGTTGTAGATGGCCGAGGACAGGCCGCCGAGGGTGATGTAGACGAGGACGAAGGCGCCGGCGGCGAGGATCGAGACGTACTTCGGCCAGCCGAGCAGCGCCTCGAGGATCACCGAGAACGCGAACAGGTTGACGCCGGCCTGCGCCACCGCGGACACCGCGAAGGTGCCGGCGTTGAACAGGTGGGTCGGCGAGTTGAACCGGCGGCGGAGGTACTCCGGCACGCTGCGCACCTTGGAGCCGTAGTAGAACGGCATCATCACCAGCGCCAGGAAGATCATCGCCGGGACGGCGCCGATCCAGTAGTAGTGCACGGTCGAGATGCCGTACTTGGCGCCGTTGGCCGCCATGCCGAAGATCTCGGTGGCGCCGAGGTTGGCCGAGATGAACGCCAGGCCGGTGATCCACGCGGGCAGGGACCGCCCGGAGAGGAAGAAGTCCTCACTGTTGTGGATGCTGCGCCGGACGGCGAAGCCGATGAACAGGACCACCGCGAAGTAGGTGGCCAGGATCAGGTAGTCGGCGCCTCCCATGTTGAGGCGCAGTCCTTCTGCAGGCACGACGGTGTGCAGCATCGATCGATTCCCCTTCCAGGGCGGGAGCGGGCCCACGGTAGTCCCGAACCTCGCAAATCGCCCACCCCTCGCGCACGCGACGAGGGACTGATCACACCTTTGACCAGTCCCTCGTCGGTATGCCGGGTGCCCGGCGCGCGGGCCGCGCGCCCCTGGCGGCGCCGCCTCAGCGGGCGGCGGTGCCCTCCGTGTAGTCGCTGTCGGCCGGCTTGATCCAGCTCATCAGCGAGCGCAGCTCACGGCCGGTCTTCTCGATCGGGTGCTGCTCGCCCTTGGCGCGCAGGGCGGAGAACTCCGGGGAGCCGGCGTCCTGGTCGTCGATGAAGCGCTTGGCGAAGGTGCCGTCCTGGATGTCCTTCAGGACCGCCTGCATGTTCTCCTTCACGTGCGCGTCGATGACCCGCGGGCCGGAGACGTAGTCGCCGTACTCGGCCGTGTCGGAGACCGACCAGCGCTGCTTGGCGATGCCGCCCTCGTACATGAGGTCGACGATGAGCTTGAGCTCGTGCAGGCACTCGAAGTAGGCCACTTCGGGCTGGTAGCCGGCCTCGATGAGCGTCTCGAAGCCGTACTGCACCAGCTGCGAGGCCCCACCGCAGAGCACCGCCTGCTCGCCGAACAGGTCGGTCTCGGTCTCCTCGGTGAAGGTCGTCTTGATGCCGCCGGCGCGCCGGCCACCGATCGCCTTGGCGTAGGACTTCGCCAGGTCCCAGGCCTTGCCCGAGGCGTCCTTCTCGACGGCGACGAGCACGGGCACGCCACGGCCGTCGACGTACTCGCGCCGGACCAGGTGGCCCGGGCCCTTGGGGGCGACCATGGCCACGTCGACGCTCTCCGGCGCCGTGATGTAGCCGAAGCGGATGTTGAAGCCGTGCCCGAAGAACAGCGCGGCGCCGTCCTTCAGGTGCGGCTCGATCGACTCGGCGTAGACCTTCCGCTGCACCTGGTCGGGGGTGAGGATGACGATGAGGTCGGCCTCCTGCACCGCTTCGGCGACCGGCAGGACCCGCAGGCCCTCGGCCTCGGCCTTGGCCTTCGAACGGCTGCCCTCGGCCAGGCCGACGCGCACGTCGACGCCGGAGTCGCGCAGGTTGAGCGCGTGGGCGTGCCCCTGGCTGCCGTACCCGATGACGGCGACCTTGCGGCCCTGGATCACGGACAGGTCAGCGTCGTCGTCGTAGAACATCTCGGCCACGTCGGCCACTCCTTCGGTTTGGTGGAACAGGCGGTGGTGCGGGTATGCCGTGGGTCACCCCGGACGGGTGGGTCGCCTCAGGCGGACCGCAGGGCACGGTCGGTGATGGAGCGCGGTCCGCGGCCGATGGCGACCATGCCGGACTGCACGAGCTCCTTGATGCCGAACGGCTCCAGGACGCGCAGGAGCGCCTCGAGCTTGTCGCTGTTGCCGGTGGCCTCGATGGTCACCGCGTCGGGGGCGACGTCGACGACCTTGGCGCGGAACAGCTGGGCGGTCTCCAGCACGTGGGACCGGCTGGACAGGTCGGCCTTGACCTTGACCAGCAGGATCTCTCGCTGCACCGAGGCGGCCCGGTCGAGCTCGACCACCTTGAGCACCTCGATGAGCTTGTTCAGCTGCTTGGTCACCTGCTCCAGCGGCAGGTCCTCCACGTCGACCACGACCGTCATCCGGGAGATCTCCGGGTGCTCGGTCGGTCCGACCGCGAGGGAGTCGATGTTGAAGCCGCGCCGGGAGAACAGGCCGGCGATGCGCGCGAGCACGCCGGGCTTGTTCTCCACGAGCACCGACAGGGTGTGCTTGCTCATCACTCTTCACGCTCCCACACGGGGGTCATGCCCCGAGCCGTCTGGATCTTGTCGTTGCTCACGCCGGCCGGGACCATCGGCCAGACCATCGCGTCGCGGTGCACCACGAAGTCCACGACCACGGGCACGTCGTTGATCTCCATCGCCTTGGCGATCGTGGCGTCGACCTGGTCAGGCGTCTCGCAGCGCAGGCCCACGCAGCCGTAGGCGTCGGCGAGCTTGACGAAGTCGGGCACCCGCCGGTTGACGCTCGTGTGCAGGTCGGTGTTGGAGTAGCGCTCGTTGTAGAAGAGCGTCTGCCACTGCCGGACCATGCCCAGGCTGGAGTTGTTGATCACCGCGACCTTGATCGGGATGTTGTTGATGACGCAGGTGGCCAACTCCTGGTTGGTCATCTGGAAGCAGCCGTCGCCGTCGATCGCCCACACGGTGCGATGCGGCTCGGCGACCTTGGCGCCCATCGCCGCGGGCACCGCGAAGCCCATCGTGCCCAGGCCGCCGGAGTTGACCCAGCTGTTGGGCCGCTCGTAGCTGATGAACTGCGCCGCCCACATCTGGTGCTGGCCGACGCCGGCGACGAACACCGACTCCGGCCCGCTGATCGCGCCGATCCGCTCGATGACGTGCTGGGGGGCGACCGAGTCACCTTCGGGGGCGGTGTAGCCCAGCGGGTAGGTCGACTTCCACTCCTGCACCTGCTCGTGCCAGGACGTGTAGTCCCCTCGCTGGCCGGCCTCGTGGTCGGCCCGGATGGCGCCGAGCAGCTCGTGGATGACGTCCTTGCAGTCCCCCACGATCGGCACGTCCGCGACGCGGTTCTTGGAGATCTCGGCCGGGTCGATGTCGGCGTGGATGACCTTGGCGTGCGGGGCGAACGTGGACAGCTGCCCCGTGACCCGGTCGTCGAAGCGGGCGCCGAGCGTGATGAGCAGGTCGGCCTTCTGCAGGCCGGTGACGGCCGCGACGGTGCCGTGCATGCCCGGCATACCGAGGTTGAGGGGGTGGCGGTCCGGCACGGCGCCGCGGGCCATCAAGGTGGTGACCACGGGGATCTGGGTGAGCTCGACGAGCTCGCGCAGCGCGTCGCTGGCCCCGGCGCGGATCACGCCGCCGCCGACGTAGAGCACGGGACGACGCGACTCGGCGATGAGCCTGGCGGCCTCGCGGATCTGCTTGTTGTGCGGGCGCGCCACCGGGCGATAGCCGGGCAGGTCGATCTTCGGCGGCCATTCGAACGTCGTCTGCGCCTGCAGCGCGTCCTTGCTGATGTCGACCAGCACCGGGCCGGGACGGCCGGTGGAGGCGATGTGGAACGCCTCGGCGATCGCCCGCGGGATCTGCGCCGCGTCGGTGACCAGGTAGTTGTGCTTGGTGATCGGCATCGTGATGCCGCGGATGTCCGCCTCCTGGAAGGCGTCGGTGCCGATCGCGCTCGAGGACACCTGGCCGGTGATCGCGACCATCGGCACCGAGTCCATGTAGGCGTCGGCGATCGCGGTCACGAGGTTGGTCGCCCCGGGGCCGCTGGTGGCCATGCAGACCCCGACCCTGCCGGTCGCGGCGGCGTAGCCCTCGGCGGCGTGTCCGGCGCCCTGCTCGTGGCGGACGAGGATGTGGCGCACCTTGGTGGAGTCCAGCAGCGGGTCGTAGGCCGGCAGGATCGCCCCGCCGGGGATGCCGAAGACGGTGTCGACGCCGACCGACTCCAGGGAGCGGACGAGGCTCTGCGCGCCGGTGACCGTGACGCTGCCACGGTGGCGGCTCGAGGCCAGGTCAGCGGGCGAGGGGGCGTGCGGCTCGGGGTTCGAGCCGGGCCCGGAGGCGGTTCCGTCGGTCACTGTCGTCACCCTTTTCACGTCCTGTCTGGTGCACCCGCGGGTGCGTGGTGGTGCTGCCTGAGGCGTCCTCCGCCGACAAAAAAGCCCCTCGGTCCGGTGGCGGACAGGAGGGGCAGCGCGCTGACTGGCGGTTCAGTCGGCGCGCTTGGGGAGTACGAGGTTCAGGGCCACGGCCCCACCTTGCGCCCCGGGCCGAAAGGGTGTCAATCGGCCCCCTCCTTCGTCCCAACATCTGGGATGGACGTCCGTTTCGTGGGACGCCCATCCCGGCCGGTCAGCCGCAGACGGCGCCCCTGGACGCGCTCTGGACCAGCTTGCGGTACTTCGCCAGGACGCCCCGGGGGTACTTGCCCGCGGGCGGCTCGAAGCCCTGGGCTCGCTCCGCCAGCACCTCATCGGGCACCAGCAGGTCCAGCGTCCCGGACGCCACGTCGAGGCGGATCCGGTCGCCGTTGCGGACGAACGCGATCGGCCCGGCGTCCACCGCCTCGGGCGCCACGTGGCCGACGCACAGACCGGTGGTGCCGCCGGAGAAGCGCCCGTCGGTCAGCAGCAGCACGTCCTTGCCCAGGCCGGCGCCCTTGATCGCGCCGGTGACCGCGAGCATCTCGCGCATCCCCGGGCCGCCCTTGGGCCCCTCGTAGCGGATGACGACGACGTCGCCGGCCGCCAGGTCGCCCGCTTCGACCGCGTCCATCGCGGCCCGCTCCCCGTCGAAGACCCGGGCGGTGCCCTCGAACACGGTCTCGTCGAAGCCGGCCGTCTTGACCACGGCGCCCTCGGGGGCCAGCGAGCCCTTGAGGATGGTCAGGCCGCCGGTGGCATGGATCGGCGACCCGATGGCACGCAGCACGTGGCCGTCGGGGTCCGGCGGGCGGATGTGGGCGAGGTTCTCGGCGACGGTACGGCCGGTGACGGTGAGGCAGTCACCGTGCAGCAGGCCGGCGTCGAGCAGCGCCCGCATCACCACCGGCACTCCCCCGACCCGGTCGATGTCGGTCATGACGTACTGCCCGAACGGCTTGACGTCGGCCAGGTGCGGCACGCGAGCGCCGATCCGCTGGAAGTCCTCGATGCTCAGCTCGACCTCGGCCTCGTGGGCCATGGCCAACAGGTGCAGCACCGCGTTGGTCGAGCCGCCGAAGGCCATGACCACGGCGATGGCGTTCTCGAACGCCTCACGGGTCATGATCTGGCGCGCGGTGATCCCACGGCGGAGCAGCTCGACGACGGCCTCGCCCGAACGCCGGGCGAAGCCGTCCCGGCGCCGGTCGGTGGCCGGCGGGGCGGCACTGCCGGGCAGGCTCATGCCGATCGCCTCGGCCACGCTGGCCATGGTGTTGGCGGTGTACATGCCGCCACAGGCACCCTCGCCCGGGCAGATCGCCCGCTCGATCGCGTCGACGTCCTCGCGGCTCATCCGGCCGGCGGCGCAGGCCCCGACCGCCTCGAACGCGTCGATGATCGTGACCGTCTTCTCCGTGCCGTCGCTGAGCCTGGCGATCCCCGGCAGGATCGACCCGGCATACAGGAACACGCTGGACAGGTCGAGGCGCGCAGCGGCCATGAGCATGCCGGGCAGGGACTTGTCGCACCCGGCGAGCAGGACGCTGCCGTCGAGCCGCTCGGCCTGCATGACCGTCTCGACCGAGTCGGCGATGATCTCGCGGCTGACGAGGGAGAAGTGCATGCCCTCGTGGCCCATCGAGATGCCGTCGCTGACGCTGATCGTGCCGAACTCCAGCGGGTAGCCGCCCCCGGCGTGCACGCCGTCCTTGACCGCCTTGGCCAGCCGGTCCAGCGACAGGTTGCACGGGGTGATCTCGTTCCACGAGCTGGCGACGCCGATCTGGGGCTTGGCGAAGTCCTCGTCCCCCATGCCGACCGCCCGGAGCATCCCCCGCGCGGCGGCCTTCTCGAGGCCGTCGGTGACGTCGCGGCTGCGTGGCTTGATGTCGGGCGTGCCCTGGGCAGTGGTCGGCGTCTGCGTCATGAGCGGATCATAGGACCCGGCGTCCGAGGACTGGGACGGCCGTCTCGGCAAGCGGTCGTGGCGCTTCAGCCGCGCGGGGCGAGGACGTCCTCCAGCACGGCGTCCTCGGGGCCGAGCTCGGCCCAGCTGCCGGTGAAGGACAGCACCGCGATCCCCGAGGTCGGCAGGCCGTCGTCGAGGCGGGCCCAGGCCCGCTCCGAGCCTCCCCCGCTGACGGCGAGGTCGCCGACGAGCGCCGGTATGCCGGGTGCGTGCCCCACGAGCACGACCACCGCCGCGTCCTCGGGCACCTCCCGCACCACGTCGAGGAGCTCGTCGGAGCTGGCGTCGTAGACACGCCGGTCGTACCAGACGTCGCCGGCCTCGGCCCCGGCCTCCGCGGCGGTCTCCCACGTCTGGCGGGTGCGCACCGACGGGGAGCAGACGACGAGGTCGGCCACGAGGTCCTGGTCGGCGAACCACTGGCCGACGGCCTCGGCGTCGCGTTGCCCGCGCGGGGACAGCGGGCGTTCCATGTCGGGCGTCCCCCCGCCGTGCTCGGCCTTGGAGTGGCGCAGCAGGATCAGCGTTCGGTCTGCGACGGTCACCCTCCGAGGATCCCGAAGCAGCCGCCGACGCGCCAGTGGTTCACAGCACGAGCTCGGGCTTGACCCGGGACGCGGTCCACACCCGGGCGCGCCGGGCGGTCGCGCTCGACCCGGCGAGCGCCAGCAAGAGGTAGGCCAGCAGCACCGCGACGTCCCGGCCCACGGAGGTGAGGGACCCGCCGTACATCAGGTGCCGCAGGCCGTCGATGGCGTAGCCCATCGGGAGCACGTGGTGCAGGGCGTGCAGCGGCAGCGGCAACGTCTGCCAGGGGAAGGTGCCACCGGCGCTGACCAGCTGCAGGACCAGGAGCACCAGGCCGAGGAACTTGCCGACCGACCCCAGCCGCGCGGCGAGCAGGTGCAGGATCGCCACAAAGGTCGCCGAGGTGAGCAGGGCGAGGCCGACGACGCCGAGCGGGTGCGCGGCGTGCAGGTCGATGCCGAGGAACACCACGGCCAGCACGACCGCCACCTGGGCCGCGCCGATGACCACGGTCGGCAGCCAGCCGCCGAGCGCGACCCGCCACGAGGGCTGGCCGGCGACCATCGCCCGGGTGGACAGCGGGCGCACGAGCAGGAACATCACGTAGGCGCCGATCCACAGGGCAAGGCACAGGAAGAACGGAGCGAGCCCGGCGCCGTAGCTGCCGGCGCTGGCCTGGTTGGTGTTGTGCACGCCCACGGGGTCGCCGATGGTCTGGGCGACAGCCTTGCGGTTGGCGGCGCTGGGGTCGGGGATCGAGCGCAACCCCTGGGCCAGCCCGCTGTGCAGCCGGTCCGCACCCCGGCGCAGCGTGCCGAGGCCGCCGTGCAGCGTGTCGGCGCCGGACTGCAGCTGCTGCGCACCGTCGAGGGCCCGGCGCTGGCCGGACTGGAGCCGGTGCGCGCCGGTGGAGAGCTGGTCGAGCCCGCCGGCAAGGGACGAGGCGCCGCTGTGCGCCTGCGCGGCGCCGGTCGAGGCCTGGTGGATGCCGGCGTGCAGCGGCCCGGCGGCGTCGGCGAGGCGGCGGGCTCCTGCGGCCACCTGGTTGGACCCGTCGGAGAGCGCGGTGAGCTGGCCGGTCTGCTGCTGGACCCGCGCGTTGGCGTCGGTCACCGGCGCGCTGAGCCGGCTGGTCACGGCGAGGACCTGCGCCACCTGGGCGTCGTCGAGGCCCTGGGCCCGCAGCGCGGCGGCCAGGGTGCCGTTCGTGCCGCTCACCGAGTCGGCGAGGCGCTGCGAAGCCGCGGCGACGTCCCTCGCGCCGGCCGCCATGCGGGCGTTGCCGTCGGCCACCCGCTGGGCACCGTCGGCCAGGGCCCGGGTCTGCGCGGGCAGGGTGGCGGTCTGCCGGTCCATCGTGGCGAGGCCGTCGGCGAGCCGGCCGGTGCCGTCACTGAGTCGGTGCGCCCCGCTGTCCGCCCGGTCGATCCCGGTGGCGAGCCTGTCGGTGCCGGAGACAAGGTCCCGCTCGCCGGCGACCAGGCGGCCGGCGCCGCCCGCGAGGTCGGCCGAGCCCTGCTCGGCGGTGCCGAGCCCGTCCGCGAGCCGGCCGGCGCCGGACGTGGCCTGCTCGACCTTGTCGTGGATCGTGGAGAAGCCCAGCAGCAGCTGGTTGGCCGCAGTCGAGCTGACCTTCTCGGCCACGGACTTGCTCACCTGGGCCACGACATTGCCCGCGATCGTGTGCGCGAGGTAGTTGTTGGCGTCGTTGGTCTCGATCTCCAGCTGCGCCTGCCGGGGGTGGAACTCGGCGCTGGAGGCGAGGGCGGCGGAGAAGTCCCGCGGCACGATCAGGGCGAAGTCGTAGCGGTCCTCCGCGACCCCGCGCACGGCCTCGGCGCGCGAGACCCGGTGCCAGTCGAAGCTGCGCGAGGCGACGAGGTCATGGCCCACCTGCGGGCCGGCGTCGAGCCGCTCACCGTTGGCCAGCGTGGTGCCGGTGTCCTCGACGACGACGGCGGCCGGGACCCGGCTGAGGCCGCCGTAGGGGTCCTTGTTGGCGTAGAGGTAGAGCCCGGCGTAGATCGTGGGGACGAGCACCACGGCGGCGAGCGCCATCCGCGGCAGCTTGCCGGAGGTCAGGCGGCGCAGCTCGTTGAGGGCGAGGCGCAGGGCGGTCATGCGGAGGCTCCCAGCTCGTGGTGGACGGGGTGGCGCAGCAGGCGGGCCGAGGCGTGGGTGCACTGCACGACGACGGCGAGGCCGCGGGCGGCGAGCCCGTGGGCGACCGACCACCACGCGAACGGGTCGCCGCCGAAGCGGTCGGGGTTGGCCAGGACGAGGGCCTCGACCCCCCGGCGGCTGCCGGCGAGCTCGGCCAGCCAGGCGGTGCGCAGCCCGGCCGGCACGTGCTCCCAGCGCTCCCCCGCCAGCTCGCCCGCCTCGTGCTGCGCGAGGAAGGACAGGACGTCCCGGCGGCGCGCCGGTCGGGCCGCGAGCGCCAGCTCCTCGGCGAGGACGGCACGCACCGGCAGCCCGCCGTCGGGCTCGCTGACCCCGGCCAGGTCCACGAGGGCCACGGCCCGCTGGAGCCGGGCCCGGTCCTCGATGCCGTCCACCAGGACCCGCCCCGCGGCCGGGACCATGCGTCCCGCGACCGCCAGCGCCAGGCCCACGTGCCCGTATCCCGGGTCCCCGGCCACCAGCGTCACCTCACCGCTGCGCGCCTCCAGCGAGGTCGGCAGCAGCAGCGGGGCGTGGCTGCCGGCCAGCTCGACGTCCTCGACGTGGATGTGCACGTCGCACCACCCATCTATCTCGATACAAATATGTATTCAATACACGAGTGTATTCTCTGGTCATGACGCGAGCGACCGGCCCGGGCGTGACCTCTCCCACCACCGCCGCCTCCGCGGCGCCCCGGACCGCCCGGCGCGAGGCCACCCGGGCCCGGCTGCTCAGGGCGGCGACCGAGGTCTTCGCCGACCGCGGCTTCCACGGTGCCAGCGTCGAGGACATCTGCGAGCGGGCCGGGTTCACGCGCGGGGCGTTCTACTCCAACTTCGGCTCCAAGGACGACCTGGTCCTGGCCTTGTACGAGCAGCACGTGAGCCGGCTCGCCGAGCGGGTGGAGCAGCTGGCGGCCCGGGAGTCGGCTGACCCCGAGACCATCCTCGAGGGGGTCTTCGACGTCTGGGCGGAGAGCCCGCAGGCCCAGGAGCAGTGGTTCCTGCTGCAGACCGAGTTCACCCTCCACGCGATCCGCGACAAGGTCGCCGGCAAGGCGTGGGCCCGACAGCAGGCCCAGGTCCGCCGCCAGCTCGCGCGCCTCGTCCGGCGCATCGCGCAGGAGCACGGGGTCGAGCTCTCGGTCACCCCGGAGGAGTTCGTGCGGCTGGCGCTGGCCGTCTACCAGGGCGGCATGGCCCAGCACCTGCTCGAGCCGCGGCAGGTGCCACGCGGCAGCCTGGAGCGGCGCTTCCTGCCGCTGGTGCTGGCCGCCGTCTCGGAGGGGCCGGCCGCGGGCTGACCCGACCGGGACCTTCGGTGGGAGGCGGTGGTGACCGGCCGCCGGATACTGGGGCTCGTGGCACACCGCGTCACGACCCGCGCGGTCTCGGTGGGGAACGACGTCACCCTCGAGGCGGACCTCTCGCTGCCCGACCGGGCCACCGGCGTGGTGATGTTCGCCCACGGCAGCGGCAGCAGCCGGCACAGCCCGCGCAACCGGCAGGTCGCCAAGGCGCTGCAGGACCGCGGCCTCGCCACCGTGCTGCTGGACCTGCTCACCGAGGACGAGGAGCGGGTCGACTTACGCGACGGCAGCTACCGCTTCGACATCCCCCTGCTGGCGCACCGGCTCTCCGGCGCTGCCGGGTGGGTCAGCCGGCAGCCCGTGCTCGGCGCCCTGCCGCTGGGCCTGTTCGGCGCGAGCACCGGGGCGGCCGCCGCCCTCATCGCCGCCGCCGGGTCGCCGGCAGTCCGGGCGGTCGTCTCCCGGGGCGGCCGGGTCGACCTGGCAGGGGAGGCGCTCGGGGCGGTCAGCTGCCCCGTGCTGCTCCTCGTAGGCGCCCGGGACGAGGTCGTGCTGCGACTCAACGAGCGTGCCCTTGCGGCACTGCCCCGGGCCGACCTGGTGGTGGTGCCGGGGGCGACCCACCTGTTCGAGGAGCCGGGCGCCCTGGAGCAGGTGGCCGACCACGCCGCGACGTGGTTCGCGACCCACCTCCTGGCCCCCGCGCAGTGACTCAGCCGCCGGAGACCGAGGGCAGGATGTGGATGACGCCGCCGGCGCGCACCGGGGTGTCCTGACCCGCGTCGAACCTGACGTCGCGACCGTCGAGGAAGACGTTGACGTGCCGGCGCATCGCGCCGGTCTCGTCGCGGACCCGGGCGCCCAGCAGGGGCCGGTCGGCCAGCGCCCGGTCGAGAACGTCGCGCACGACGGCGCCCTCCTCGCAGGGGACGTCGAGCTCGGCCTGCCCGCCGGCCAGCTCGCGCAGCACCCCGGGCAGGACGACCCGCACGTCGGGGCTCACGACAGGTCCACCGCCCGCACGCACAGCACGTCGGGCAGCTGCTCGGCGATCCGGGTGAACGAGGCCCCGCCGTCGGTGGAGGCGTAGACGTCGCCGTTGCGGGTGCCGAAGTAGAAGCCGGTGTCCTCGTGGGTGTCGACGCCGGACGCGTCGCGCAGCACGCAGGTCCACGACGGCTGCGGGAGGCCGGAGTCGTGGACCTGCCAGGTCCGGCCGCCGTCGGTGGTGTGCTGCACCTGCAGCTCGCCGTGCGGGGGCACGTGCTCGCGGTCGGAGGTGATCGGCACGACCCAGACGCTGTCGCCGCGGTGCGGGTGGGCCTGCATCACGAAGCCGAAGTCGGTGGGCAGCCCCTCGGCGATCGACTCCCACGAGGCGCCGTCGTCGTCGGAGCGGTAGACCCCGTGGTGGTTCTGCGCGTAGAGGCGCGAGGGCTCGGCGGCGTCGCGGGCGACCTTGTGCACGCACTGGCCGAACTCGGGGAACGGGTCGGGGTAGAACGAGGCCTTGATCCCGCGGTTGCTTGCCTCCCACGTGCGCCCGGCGTCGGCGGTGCGGTAGACCCCGCCGGTGCTCATGGCCACGAGCATGGACTCGGCGGAGCGCGGGTCGGGCAGGATCGTGTGGATGGCCCCGCCACCGGCGCCCTCACCCCACTCGGGGCGGTGCGGGTGGTCCCACAGGCCGCGCACCAGCTCGAAGGTGCGCCCGCCGTCGGCGCTGCGCCACAGGCCGTGGGGCTCCGTGCCGGCCCAGACCACGTCGGCGTCGTGCGGGTCGGGGACCAGCTGCCAGACCCGGGCGAGGGCCGCGCCGGTGTCCTCCGGGAAGCGGATCGCCCCCTCCGGCGTCTCGTCCCAGGACCGGCCACCGTCCTCGCTGCGCATCACGGTCGGCCCCCAGTGCTCCGAGCGCACGCCCACCAGCACCCGGTCACGCCCCTCGCGGGTGTCGAAGGCGATGCTCGGCACCTCGCGCATCATGAACTGCGGCCCCTCCAGGGACCACGTCCGCCTGTCCTCACTGCGCGCCAGCCAGAGCCCCTTGCGCGTCCCGATCCCCACCACAGTCTGCGTCATGTCTCGCAGTCTGGACCGCGGGACCGACAGCGGCAACGGGTTCAGCCGCTGTGGACCACGTTGAGCGGCGGCCGGCCGCCGACGAAGGCGGACAGCTGCTCGCGCAGCAGCCGCGCCGCTCGCGGGGCAAAGGCGTCGGTGGCGCCGCCGACGTGCGGGCTGATGAGCGCGCCGGGGGCTCGCCAGAGCGGGTGGTCGCCGGGCAGCGGCTCGGGGTCGGTGACGTCGAGGGCGGCCCGCACCCGGCCGGCATACAGGGCGGCGACCAGGGCGTCGGTGTCGACGACCTTGCCGCGGGCCACGTTGACCAGCAGGGCACCCGGCTTCATCGCGGCGAGGAAGGCGTCGTCCACCAGACCCGTGGTTTGGTCGGTGAGCGGCACGATGACCACCACGACATCCTGCTGGGGCAGCAGGTCGGGCAGCTCGTCGACGCCGTGCACGCTCGGGACGAGCTCGTCGCCGGCGCGGGCCCGCGAGGCGACGGCGGTCAGGCTGACCTCGAACGGCGCCATCCGGCGCGCGACGGCATGCCCGATCGAGCCGTAGCCGAGGACCAGGACCTTCTTGTCCGCCAGCGAGCCGCGGATCGTGGTCGGCAGCCACTGCGAGCGCTCCTGGGCCGCGACGAACTCGGGCAGGCCGCGCTCGGCGGCCAGGGTCAGGCCCACGGCCAGCTCGGCGGTGGAGGCGTCGTGCACCCCCGCCGCGTTGGCCAGCTGCACCCCCGGCCCGATGTGCGGGAGGGCGTCGTCAAAGCCGGCCGTCAGCAGCTGCACCAGGCGCAGCCGGGGCAGGTCACGCAGGTCGCGGAGGTGCTCGCGCGCCCCGAGGTAGGGCGGCACCACCAGCTCAAGCTCGTCGGCGCGCGGCGCGGGACAGGTCATGTCCCAGTGGACCACCTCCACCCCGGCCAGCGCGCCAACCCGCTGCGACCACTCGGCGTCGGGCAGGGAGATGACGGGCATGCGCCCGACGTTACCGGCCCTGCTTGCCCTCGAACTGCTCGAGGTGACGGCGGGCGGCCCGCTCCGACAACGCGAAGCGCACCCGCGGGTAACGGGGGACCTGCAGGCGCGGCGTGCAGGTGGTGGCGTCGGAGGTGGGGGCCGCAGAGATTCGGGTCGGGGTGGCGTTCATGGTCACAGCGGCCTCCTGAGGTCGTCAGATCGCGGGAGCCGACGAGTCGGTCCCGCGATGAACAAGGGGGTTGGATGGCAACGCTGTCCGCGTCTACCGTCCATGGTGTTCAAGCCGCCGGGGCGCGCTGGTATTCCCCAACTGCGAGAATCGGTGCCATGCGGGCGACCGCGGCGGTCCTCGTCGCGACGGCGGTGGCCCTGGCCGGGTGCACCGCGGGCACCCCGGCCGGGCCCGTGGTCTCGAGCGCCCCGGCGGCTGCAGGCACCTCCCCCACAGCGGCGTCGCCGCCACCTCCCGACACCTCGTCGCTGCCCTCACCGACCCCCTCACCGGTCAGCACGACCACGACGGTGGCCACGGGGCTGTCCGTGCCGTGGGGCCTGGCCCTGCTCGGTGACGGCAGAGCGCTGGTGACCGAGCGCGATACCGCCCGGGTGCTGCTGGTCCGGCCGGGCGCGCGTCCTCGCGTCCTCGGCCGGGTGCCGGGGGTCGTCCCCGGCGGGGAGGGTGGCCTCCTCGGTATCGCGCTGTCCCCCCACTTCGCCTCGGACCACCAGCTGTTCGTCTACGCCACGGCCGCCGGGGACAACCGGGTGCTGCGGATGTCGTTGCGCGCCAATGTCCTTCACCCGGAGGGGGTCATCCTCAGCGGCATCCCGAAGGCCGGGAACCACAACGGCGGGCGGCTGGCGTTCGGCCCGGACGGCTACCTCTACGTCACCACGGGCGATGCCGGCTTCCGCCCCAACGCGCAGGACCGCGGCTCCCTGGGCGGCAAGATCCTGCGGGTCACCGCCGACGGCGCCCCGGCGCCGGGCAACCCGTTCCCGGGGTCGGCGGTGTGGAGCCTTGGGCACCGCAACGTGCAGGGCATCGCGTGGGACCCGCACGGGCGGATGTACGCCAGCGAGTTCGGGCAGGACACCTGGGACGAGCTCAACCTCATCCGTCCGGGAGCCAACTACGGGTGGCCGCTGGTCGAGGGCATCGCCCACCACTCCGGCTTCGTGGACCCGCTGGTGCAGTGGCCCACCGACGACGCCTCCCCCAGCGGGCTGGCGATCGGCGCCGACGGGGCCGCCTACCTCGCGGCGCTGCGCGGGGAGTGCCTCTGGCGGGTGCCGCTCGATGGCGGCACGTCCGCGGGACAGCCCCGCCGGCTGTTGTACCGCGGCTACGGACGCCTGCGCACCGTCGTCTCCGCGCCCGACGGGAGGCTGTGGCTGGTCACGAGCAACACCTTCCGCGGCAGCCCCCGCCCCGGGGACGACCGGATCGTCATCCTCCCCACCGACTGGTACCGCGAGGCGCTTCCCTAGCGGGGGCCGAGGCCGGTGACGCCGTCGAGCAGCTCTCGGGCCGCATCAAGGTGGCCGGCATGGCGTGCGGTCTCCTCGATCAGGTGCAGGGCCACCCAGCGAACGTCGGTGATGGGCTCGCCCGGCCAGTCGAACCCGAGCCCGCCGCGCAGCGGGGCGTCCAGGTCGAGCGAGTGCAGGATCTCGTTCGAGATCCTGCACTGACGCCGGTAGCGGTCGATCACGGCAGCGCTGGAGTGCCCGGTCGTGAACGAGGCCTCGGGGTCGTAGGGCGGGTCGTCGATGCCGTCCTCCCAGGCCACCTGCGGGTTGTCTCCCTGGGCGACACGCTGGAACCACAGGGCTTCGGCGCCGGCCAGGTGCAGGACCAGCCCGATGGGCGTCCAGCCGGAGGGAAGCACCGGCGTGTGCAGCTGGTCCTCGCCCAGCCCCTCGATGATCGCCAGCACGGCGCCGCGCTGCTGGTCCAGGAAGTACTGCAGCCGGTCGCGCTCACTGGTCGTTGGCTCAGTCACGGGCTGACTCTAGGAGCAGGCGCCCGACCCGGCGTGCCGAGCAGAAGGCTGGGGCAGTGACTCGCGCGGCGCGGCCGTGACGCGGGCGTACGAACGGCCTGAGGACGCTGGGACAGTGGCTCGCCGGCCTGATTCTGAGGAGGCTGGGACAGTGGCTCGCCGGGCCGTCAAGGGAGCTTGCGAGCAGGCCCAAGAGCCACTGTCCCAGCCGACGACCCAGAAGGTCGCCGGGAACGATCAGGAGACGCCAAGCTTCTCCAGGATCAGCGTGCGGACCTTGGCCGCGTCAGCCTGGCCCTTCATCTCCTTCATGACCTGGCCGATGAGCGCGCCGGCGGCCTGGACCTTGCCGTCGCGGATCTTGGCGGCCACGTCCGGGTTCGCCTCGATCACGGTGTCGACCGCCGCGCCGAGCGCGCCGTCGTCGCTGACGATCTGCAGGCCACGGGCGTCGGCCACCTCGGTCGGGGCCCCCTCGCCGGCGATGACGCCTTCGAGCACCTGGCGGGCCATGGAGTCGTTGAGCCGGCCGGAGGAGACCAGGCCGTCGAGCTCGGCGATGTGCGCCGGGGTGACCCCGAAGTCGGCCACGTCGCGGCCCTCGGCGTTGGCGCGGCGGGCCAGCTCACCGGACCACCACTTGCGGGCGCCGGCCGGGCTCGCGCCGGCCTCGACGGTCTCCTCGATGAGCTCGACCGCCCCGGCGTTGACGACGTCGCGCATCTCCAGGTCGGAGAAGCCCCAGTCGCCCTGCAGCCGGCGACGGCGCTGGGCCGGCGGCTCGGGCAGCGTCTCGCGCAGGTCCTCGACCAGCTCGCGGGTCGGGGCGACCGGCACCAGGTCGGGCTCGGGGAAGTAGCGGTAGTCCTCGGCGTCGGACTTCACCCGGCCCGAGGTCGTGACGCCGGTGTCCTCGTGCCAGTGCCGGGTCTCCTGGGTGATGGAGCCCCCACCGGTCAGGATCGCGGCCTGGCGGGTGATCTCGTAGCGCACCGCCCGCTCCACCGAGCGCAGCGAGTTGACGTTCTTGGTCTCGGTGCGGGTGCCGAACGGCACGGCCTGCTGGTCCTCGGCCCTGGGACGCAGCGAGACGTTGGCGTCGCAGCGCAGCGATCCCTGCTCCATGCGCACGTCGCTGACGTGCAGCGCCCGCAGCAGGTCACGCAGGGTGGCGACATAGGCACGGGCCACCTCCGGCGCCCGCTCCCCCGCACCGACCAGCGGTTTGGTGACGATCTCGATCAGCGGGATGCCGGCCCGGTTGTAGTCGACCAGGGAGTAGTCGGCGCCGTGGATGCGGCCGGTGGCGCCACCGACGTGCAGCGACTTGCCGGTGTCCTCCTCCATGTGGGCGCGCTCGATCTCCACGCGGTAGGTCGTGCCGTCCTCGAGCTCTACGTCGAGGTAGCCGTTGAACGCAATCGGCTCGTCGTACTGCGAGGTCTGGAAGTTCTTCGGCATGTCCGGGTAGAAGTAGTTCTTCCGGGCGAACCGGCACCACTCCGCGATCTCGCAGTTCAGCGCCAGGCCGATGCGGATCGCCGACTCCACGGCCTTGTCGTTGACGACCGGCAGTGCGCCGGGCAGGCCGAGGCAGACCGGGCAGACCTGGGAGTTGGGCTCGGCGCCGAACTCGGTGGCGCAGCCGCAGAACATCTTGGTCGCGGTGTTGAGCTCGACGTGGACCTCGAGGCCCATCACCGGGTCGAAGGAGGCCAGGGCCTCGGCGTAGTCGAGGACCTTCTCGGCAGCGGTGGTGGTGGTCATGCGCGCGCCTCCTTGGCGACGGCGGAGGTCAGGTCGGCGAGGTCGGGCGCCTGCGCGAGCAGGTGCCCGCCCCAGCGGTCGGAGAGCAGGCCCTCGAGAGCCGCGCCCACGCCGTACAGGCGCTCGTCCTTGGTGGCCGGGGCGAGGATCTGGATGCCGGTGGGCAGCCCGTCCTCGGGGGCCAGGCCGCTGGGCAGCGACATGCCGGGCACGCCGGCGAGGTTGGCCGGGATGGTGGCGATGTCGTTGAGGTACATCGCCATCGGGTCCTCGAGCTTCTCCCCGATCTTGAACGCGGTCGTCGGGGCGGTCGGCGAGACGAGCACGTCGACCTTCTCGAACGCGGCGGCGAAGTCGCGGGAGATCAGCGTGCGGACCTTCTGCGCCTGGCCGTAGTAGGCGTCGTAGTAGCCGCTGGACAGCGCGTAGGTGCCCAGGATGATGCGGCGCTTGACCTCGTCACCGAAGCCGGCCTCGCGGGTGGCCGCCATGACCTGCTCGGCGCTGGGGTCGTCGACCCCCTCGGGCAGGACGCGCAGGCCGTAGCGCATCGCGTCGAACTTGGCCAGGTTGGAGGACGCCTCGCTGGGCAGGATGAGGTAGTAGGCCGCGAGGGCGTACTCGAAGTGCGGGCAGGAGACCTCGACGACCTCGGCCCCGGCGTCGACGAGCAGCTGCACGGACTCCTCGAAGCGCTGGCGGACCCCGGCCTGGTAGCCCTCGCCGCCGAGCTCCTTGACCACGCCGATGCGCATGCCCTTGACGTCGGCCCGGCGCGCAGCCTCCAGCACCGGCGGCACGGGCGCGTCGATCGAGGTGGAGTCCATCGGGTCGTGCCCGCCGATGACCGAGTGCAGCAGCGCCGCGTCGAGCACGGTGCGGGTGCACGGGCCGGCCTGGTCGAGGCTGCTGGCCAGGGCGATGAGGCCGTAGCGGGAGACGCCGCCATAGGTCGGCTTGGTGCCGACGGTGCCGGTGACGGCCGCGGGCTGACGGATCGAGCCACCGGTGTCGGTGCCGATCGCCAGCGGCGCCTCGAACGCGGCGACGGCCGCGGAGGAGCCACCGCCGGAGCCGCCGGGGATGCGCTCGAGGTCCCACGGGTTGCGCGAGGGCCCGTAGGCCGAGTGCTCGGTGGAGGAGCCCATCGCGAACTCGTCCATGTTGGTCTTGCCGAGGATCGGCATGCCGGCGGCCTTGAGCTTGCTGACCAGGGTCGCGTCGTAGGGCGGCACCCAGCCCTCGAGGATCTTCGAGCCGGCCGTGGTCGGCAGGCCCTTGGTGGCCATGACGTCCTTGACCGCGATCGGCACGCCGGCGAGGACGTGCAGGTCCTCCCCCGCGGCGCGGCGCTGGTCGATGTCCTTGGCTGCGGCGAGGGCGCCGTCGGTGTCGACGTGCAGGAAGGCGTGGACGGCGCCGTCGACGGCGGCGATCCGGTCGAGGTGGGCCTGGGTGGCCTCGACCGCGCTGATGTCCTTGCGGGAGAGCGCGTCCGCCAGCTCGGCGGCGCTCGCGCGGGTGATGTCGGAAGTCACGGTGAACCTTTGGTCAGGGTGCGGCAGACGGTCTCGGGCAGGGGCGGCACAGGGGCGCCGCCGGCGCGTCAGTCCTCGTCGAGGATGCGCGGCACGGAGAAGCGCTGCTGCTCCGCGGCAGGTGCGCCGGCGAGGGCCACGTCGGCCCCGAGGCTCGGGCGCACCTCGTCCCGCCGCGTGACGTTGGTCAGCGGCAGGGGGTGGGACGTCGGCGGGATGTCGTCGGCAGCAACCTCGCCCACGCGGGCGACCGAGTCGAGGATGACCGCCAGCTCGCCGGCCATCTTGTCGAGCTCGGCGTCGCTGAGGTTGATGCGCGCGAGCATGGCCAGATGGGCGACCTCGTCGCGGGTGAGAGCGGACATGGGCCTCAGTCTAGGGGGCAGCCGTGCGGCGTCCTGCCGGTGCACGCGGCCTGGCGGGCCGGTATGCCGGGTGGCCGGCAACCCGCTCGGCCCACCTGCGCCGCGCCGCGGCATACCGGTGGGTCGACGCGGCCCAGCTGCACGTGTCAGTCGGCGCTGCCGGTCTCCAGCAGCCGGCGGAAGCCGGCCTCGTCGAGGATGGTCAGCCCCAGCTCCTGGGCCTTGTCGGCCTTGGACCCGGCGTTCTCGCCGACGACGACGTAGTCGGTCTTCTTGGACACCGACCCGGCCGCCTTGCCGCCCCGGGACAGGATCGCCTCCTTGGCCTCGTCGCGGGAGAACCCCTCCAGCGACCCGGTGACCACGACGGTCAGGCCGGACAGCGTCCGGGGCGTGGACTCGTCGACCTCGTCGGCCATCCGTACGCCGGCCTTGGCCCACTTGTCGACGATGGCGACGTGCCAGTCGACGGTGAACCACTCGGTGACCGCCTCGGCGATGACCGGGCCGACACCCTCGACCCCGGCGAGCTCGTCCAGGTCGGCGGCGCGGATCGCGTCCAGGGAGCCGAAGTGGCCGGCGAGGGCCCGGGCGGCGGTCGGCCCGACGTGCCGGATCGACAGGGCGACGAGCACCCGCCACAACGGCTGGGCCTTGGCGGCCTCGAGGTTGGCGACCAGGCGCTTGCCGTTGGCCGACAACACGCGGGCGCCCTCGAGGTCGCCCTCGACCTCGCCCTTCTTGGCGGCGCGGGTGTAGAGCGGGACCCCGGCGATGTCCTCCTCGGTGAGCGAGAAGATGTCGCCCTCGTCGGCGATGACCCCGGACTCCAGCAGCGCGATGGCGCCCTCCCAGCCGAGCGCCTCGATGTCGAACGCGCCGCGGCTGGCCATGCCGAAGACGCGCTCGCGCAGCTGCGCCGGGCAGTACTGGCTGTTGGGGCAGCGGATGTCCTTGTCGCCCTCCTTCTGCGGGGCGAGCTCGGTGCCGCACTCGGGGCAGTGCGTCGGCATGACGAACTCCCGCTCGCTGCCGTCGCGCAGGTCGACCACCGGCCCGACGATCTCGGGGATCACGTCGCCGGCCTTGCGCAGCACGACGGTGTCGCCGATGAGCACGCCCTTGCGTTTGACCTCGAAGGCGTTGTGCAGCGTGGCCATCTCGACGGTGGAGCCGCTGACCTTGACCGGGGTCATCACCCCGAACGGGGTGACCCGGCCGGTGCGCCCGACGTTGACCCGGATGTCGAGCAGCTTGGTGTTGACCTCCTCGGGCGGGTACTTGAACGCGATCGCCCACCGCGGGGCCCGGCTGGTCGAGCCGAGCCGGCGCTGCACCGAGACCTCGTCGACCTTGATGACGATGCCGTCGAGCTCGTGCTCGACCGAGTGGCGATGCTCGCCGTAGTAGTCGATGTAGTCCTGCACCTGCGCCAGTCCATCGACGACCTTGTAGCGCTGCGACACCGGCAGGCCCCAGTCCCGCAGCAGGGCGTAGGCGTCGGACTGGCGCTCGATCTCGAACCCGTCGCGGGCGCCGATGCCGTGGACCAGCATCTGCAGCGGCCGGGACGCGGTGACCCGCGGGTCCTTCTGGCGCAGCGAGCCGGCGGCGGCGTTGCGCGGGTTGGCGAACGGCGCCTTGCCGGCCTCGACCAGCCCGGCGTTGAGCTCCTCGAACGCCGCGACGGGGAAGAACACCTCGCCGCGCACCTCCATGCGCTCGGGGTGCCCGTCGCCGTCGAGGACGTGCGGGACGCCCTCGATGGTGCGCACGTTGTGGGTGACGTCCTCACCGGTGCGCCCGTCGCCGCGGGTCGCGGCGCGCACGAGGCGGCCCCGCTCGTAGAGCAGGTTGATCGCCAGGCCGTCGATCTTGAGCTCGCACAGCAAGTGGTATGCCGTGCCGGCGTCGCGGTCGACCCGCGCCGCCCAGGCGGCGAGCTCCTCGGCGCTGAACGCGTTGTCCAGGCTCATCATGCGCTCGAGGTGGTCGACGGCGGTGAACTCGGTGGAGAACGTGCCCCCCACCTGCTGGGTCGGGCTGTCGGGGGTGCGCAGCTCGGGATACTGCTCCTCGAGCTGCTCCAACCGGTGCATCAGCGCGTCGTACTCCCCGTCGCTGATGGTCGGGGCGTCGCGCACGTAGTAGGCGAACTGGTGCCCGCGCACCTCCTCCGCGAGCGCGGTCCACTCGTGGCGGGCGTCGTCGGGCACGTCGGTGGGCAGGTCGGTCACAGGCCACATCCTGCCGCACGGGACCGACAACCGGAGGGCGACCGGGCCGCTCCCGCAGGCGCGGTACCGGCTGCCGGACGCGGGGGTCGGCCTCCGCCACGGGTGCGCACAATGAGGGGGTGTCCGACTACACCGTCCGCCCTGCCGAGCCGCGAGACCACGACGCCGTCGGGGCGCTCACCGTGCGGGCCTACGTCGACGACGGGCACATCCCCGCGGACGCGGACTACACGGAGCGCCTGGCCGACGCCGGCGGGCGGGCCCACGACGCCCTGCTGCTGGTCGCGGTCGATGGGGACGACGAGCCGGTCGGAACGGTGACATTCGCCGTCGCCGGCAGCCGGATGGCCGAGCTGTCCCGCGAGGGCGAGGCAGAGTTCCGGATGCTGGCGGTCTCGCCGCGGGCCCGCGGCCGGGGCGTCGGCGAAGCCCTCGTGCGGGCCTGCCTCGACGAGGCTCGCCGCGCCGGTGCCCGCGCGGTCGTGCTGTCGACCCAGCCGCAGATGACGGCGGCGCACCGGATCTACGAGCGGCTCGGTTTCACCCGCACGCCGGAGCGGGACTGGTCCCCCGTCCCCGGCGTGGACCTGCTGGCCTACCGCCTCGACCTCTGACCAGTGGTCAGGTGGCGGCGGTGACCGGAGGCTTGCGGACGGGGCGCTGGATGAGCACCGCGGCCGAGAGCACGATCGCCGCGCCGAGTGCCTGCGGCCACTGCAGGCGCTCGTGCAGCAGCAGCACGCCGAGCGCCACGGAAACGACCGGGATCAGGTAGGTGACGGTCGAGCCCACGGTCGGGCCCGCAGCCCGGACCACGTCGAAGTGGAACGAGTAGGCGATGCCGGTGCCGACCACCCCGAGCGCGGTCACGGCCAGCAGCGGGCCGAGCGCCGCCGACGGGGAGGAGTGCAGCGACCACGGCGCCGCGACGTGCCCGCGGTTGGCCAGCCACCACACGAGCAGCACGACCACCATCTGCCCGGACGCGATGAGCAGCTGCGCGGTCGGCTGCGCCAGCCCGCCGAGGTCGGCCTTGGCCAGGAACCGCCGGTTGTAGGTCCAGCCAATCCCGTAGGACGCGCCGGCCACCAGGGTCATGCCGAAGCCGACGAGGTCGGGACGCCCGGCGGCCTGCCACGGCTGCATGATCACGAGCACGCCGACGAACCCGGACAGCACGCCGAGCACCTTGCCCAGCGCCATCCGGTCCGAGGGCAGCAGGAGCAGGGCGAAGAGCACCGTGGCGATCGGCGTGGTCGCGTTGCCGATGCCGGCCAGGGCCGAGCTGACCCGCTCCTCCCCCAGCGCGAACAGGCTGAACGGCAGCGTGCACAGGAAGAAG
>NZ_JBTCWL010000039.1:0-36030 GCF_054325275.1 Oryzihumus sp. | reverse complement strand
CCCCCCCCGGGTGGGTGCGCCCCCGCTGGTCGAGCAGAACGGTCAGGCCAGGGCGCTCTGGGCCTTCCACTGGCTGAAGGAGTACATCCAGATGCCGTAGCCCTCGGTCGGCAGGAACGGCCGGTTGGACCCGGTGAACTTCACGACGTCACCGACCTTGGAGTGCTCGAACATCCACTGCGCGTCGACCGGCGCCATGTTGGTGCATCCGTGGGAGACGTTGGCGTTGCCCTGCGCGCCGACCGACCACGGGGCCGAGTGGATGAACTCGCCCGTCCAGGTCAGGCGCATCGCCCACTTGGTGTCGATCTTGTAGTAGCCCGGCTTGCCCTTGGGGATGCCGATCGTGGTCGAGTCCATGGTGACGTCGCCGTCGCGGGAGATGATGACCTTGGTGCCGTAACGGGTCTCGGTCTTCGGCCCCGGACGCCCGGTGCTGACCTTGAACGTGCGCAGCACCGCGCCGTTCTGGCGGACCGTCATCGTGTGGGCGTTCATGTCGACCGTGGAGACCATCGAGGAGCCGACGGTGAAGCTGGTGCTGTGGTCGGCAGCCACCCACTTGCCCTCACCGGTCTGGACGCCGTGCAGCGGCGCGGTGACCGTGACGTGCGTGCCGGGGAGCCAGTAGTTCTTCGGCCGCCACATCAGCTGGCGGTTGTCCAGCCAGCCCCAGGCGCCCTCCTGCTGGGGGCTGACCGAGATCTTCATCAGCTTCTCGACCTGCGCCCGCTCGGCCTTGGTCGCGACCGGAGAGTCGAACTGCACACTCACCGGCATGCCCACGCCGACCGTGCCGCCGCCGGGGATCAGCCCGTAGGTCGCCGTCACCGCGGGCCTGAGGGTGGTGAACGAGGAAGTCACCGTGGAGGGCGTGCCGTCCTGACCGGTCGCCTTCGCGGTCAGCGTGTATGCCGTGCCGGGAGTGAGCCGGCCACTCGCCTTCCATGTGCCGTCGGCGCCGACCGTGCCGTCCACGGTCGCACCGTCGGTGGCCTTGAGCGTGACACTGCCCAAGGTGCCGGACTCGGCCCGGACGGTCACCGGTGTGGTCGGCAGGACGCCGGTGGCGGCGTCCGAGGGGCTGACCGACAACCGCGCCGGGGTGGCTTGCTGGGTGGGGCTGGACGCACCGGCACCGGCCGTTGCCGGGGCGTGCGTGCCCGCTCCCCCGGCTGCCGTGCCCGAGGCACCACCCGCGGGGCCGCAGGCCGACACCAGGGCGGCGCCGGCCAGCAGCGCCGCAGCGAGGGCAGCACGACGCCGCATTGTCGAGATCACCACGTTGACCGACTCCCACCCGAAGGACGAACTTCACTCGGTGCCCACGGAGGCACCCATCCATGAGGACGCATGGGACGCGCGGGTGGTTGACGACGGAGCCGCCGACCGTGGTCACGGTCGGGCAACGATGCCGGCGCGGTCCCCCCGCGAACGTCCCGGAACCGTGCGAGAGCCGTGGCCCCCCGGATGGGAGACCACGGCTCTCGGACGGAAGTTGACCCCAGCCTACCCGGTCCGTCGGCGCGGACCGGTCAGATCGGGCCAAAGGGTCAGACCGCGTGCTCCCCGCGGAAGTACTCGAAGACCCAGCCCACGGTGGCCAGCGCGCCGAAGACGACGCCGATCACCACGAGCCACCAGCCCACGGCCAGGCCCAGGAAGACCAGCGCGGACGAGGCGGCCAGCGGCAGCGGCCACCAGCTGTGCGGGCTGAAGAACCCGTAGTCACCCTCGGCGGCCTCGATCGGCGCCAGCGGGTCGTCCTCGGGGCGGTCGTCCAGCTTGCGGCCGGTCCACCACAGGTAGAAGCCGACCAGGGCGGACAGGCCGGCCGTCAGCATCAGGGCCACCGGACCGACCGGTTCCTGCCAGTGGGTGAAGAAGCCGTAGATCAGCCCGAGGGGGGCGAAGATGAACGTCCCCGCGCCGAAGAGCCACGTCTCGACCTTCATCAGTGCTTGTCCTCCGTGTGGTGCAGGTCGGGCTCACCCAGCAGGGAGTCCAGGATGTTCTTGTCGGGCTGCGCCGCGTCGTAGGCCGCGACCTCGGGGTGGTGCAGGTCGAAGGCCGGACGCTCCGAGCGGATCCGCGGGATCGTCTCGAAGTTGTGCCGCGGCGGCGGGCAGGAGGTCGCCCACTCCAGTGAGGCGCCGTAGCCCCACGGGTCGTCGGTCTCCACCAGCGGCGCGGTGCGCCACGTCTTCCAGACGTTGTAGAGGAACGGCAGCGTGGAGGCGCCGAGCAGCAGGGCGCCCGCGCTGGACACGTCGTTCATCCACTGGAAGCCGTCCTCGGGCAGGTAATCGGCGTAGCGACGCGGCATGCCCTTGACGCCCAGCCAGTGCTGGATGAGGAACGTGGTGTGGAAGCCGATGAACAGCATCCAGAAGTGGATCTTGCCCCAGCGCTCATCGAGCATCCGACCGGTGAACTTGGGCCACCAGAAGTAGAAGCCGGCGAACATCGCGAACACGACCGTGCCGAACACGACGTAGTGGAAGTGCGCCACGACGAAGTAGGAGTCGGACAGGTGGAAGTCGAGGGCCGGGCTGGACAGGATGATGCCGGTCAGGCCGCCGAAGAGGAACGTGATGAGGAAGCCGATCGCCCAGAGCATCGGCGTCTCGAAGGTGAGCGAGCCACCCCACATCGTGCCGATCCAGTTGAAGAACTTCACGCCGGTGGGCACCGCGATGAGCATGGTCATGACCGCGAAGAACGGCAGCAGGACCTGGCCGGTGGCGTACATGTGGTGCGCCCAGACCGAGACCGACAGCGCCGCGATGGCGATGGTCGCGAAGACCAGCGTCTTGTAGCCGAAGATCGGCTTGCGGGAGAACACCGGCAGGATCTCGCTGATGATGCCGAAGAACGGCAGGGCGATGATGTAGACCTCGGGGTGCCCGAAGAACCAGAACAGGTGCTGCCACAACATCGCGCCGCTGTTCTGCGGGTCGAAGACGTGTGCTCCGAGCTGGCGGTCGGCACCGAGGGCGAGCAGCGCCGAGGCGAGGACCGGGAAGGCCATGAGGACCAGGATCGAGGTGATCAGGATGGTCCAGGTGAAGATCGGCATCCGGAACATCGTCATGCCCGGGGCGCGCATGCAGATGATCGTGGTGATGAAGTTGACCGCACCCAGGATCGTGCCGAAACCACCGAGCGCGAGGCCGAAGACCCACAGGTCGCCGCCGATGCCGGGGCTGTAGGTGGTGTCGGACAGCGGCGAGTAGGCGAACCAGCCGAAGGAGGCCGCACCCTGCGGGGTGAGGAACCCGGCGGAGGCGATCAGGCCACCGAACAGGTAGAGCCAGTAGGCGAACATGTTCAGCCGCGGGAACGCCACGTCCGGCGCCCCGATCTGGATCGGCATGAGCGCGTTGGCGAAGCCGGCGAACAGCGGCGTCGCGAACAGCAGCAGCATGATCGTGCCGTGCATGGTGAACAGCTGGTTGAACTGCTCGGGGTTGTCCACGACCTGCAGGCCGGGCTCAACCAGCTCGGCGCGGATCAGCAGCGCCAGCAGGCCACCGATCATGAAGAAGAGGAACGAGGTGATGAAGTACAGGTTGCCGATGACCTTGTGGTCGGTCGTCGTCACCCACTTCACGACGGTCTGCCCCGGGGAGCGTCGCCGCTCCGTGCTCTCCACCAGGATGGTGCGGGGGGACGTCACGGTGGCCATCAGTTGCTCCCGCCGTTCGAAACGTTCTGGCCCTGCTCGAGGTGCTCACGGTTGAGCGTGTTGTCGAGCTGGCCGTTGTTGCCGCGAGCCTTGAGCTCGGCGATGTGCGCGTCGTACTCCTGCTGGGAGACGACCTTGACCTGGAACAGCATCTGCGAGTGGTAGGCGCCGCACAGCTCGGCGCACTTGCCCTGGAACGTGCCCGTCTCGGTCGGGATGATCTGGAACTTGTTGACCCGGCCGGGGATCATGTCCAGCTTCTGCAGGAACTGCGGCACCCAGAAGGAGTGGATGACGTCGCGAGCGGTCAGGTCGAACTGGACCCGCTTGTTCACCGGCAGGTAGAGCGTCGGCAGCGTGGCCTCGACACCGGGCTGGCCGGTGAGCTCGGCCTGCGTGCCGGCCTCGTAGGTCTGGGCCTCGACGTAGTTGAAGTCCCAGCTCCACTGCTTGCCGACCACGTTGACCGTCACGTCCGGCTTCTTGCTGGTGTCCAGCAGGGCCGACTCGTCACGGGCCGTGTAGTAGAAGAGCACCGCGATCATGAACAGCGGGACGACCGTGTAGAGGATCTCGATCGGCACGTTGTAGCGCAGCTGCTCCGGCAGGCCGGTGTCGTCCTTCCGGCGGCGGTAGGCCACGGCGCACCAGATGATCAGGCCCCAGACGATCACGCCGACCACGAGGGCGGCGACCCAGGAGCCGTTCCAGAGGTTGATCACGCGACTGCTGTTGGCGGTCACGCCGTGCGGCAGGAAGCCGCGCTTTACCTGCTCGCCGCAGCCGGAGAGGGCCACAGCAGCCAGCACCGCAATACCGGTGAGAGTCAGGCCCCGCCGCTTCGCGCGTGCGGAAGTGTCATCGTGCGGACGCAACGGGTGCACCTTCCGGGATTCGATGTCCGAGTCAACGGCCAAACCCTACTCCCCCGCTGTCCGACGGCACCGTCAGGGTCGGACTAACGTCTGGACCGTGGCACAACACGATTCGCGGCCCCGTTCCGGAGCCTCCTCCGCCGCCCCGACGCGCGGATTCCTCGACGCGGCACGGGCGCCCATGGTCCCGGCGGCCCGCGAGGCCCTGCTCGCCGCGCTCGACGCGGGGTGGGCCGACCCGCGCCGGCTGCACGCCGAGGGACGCCGGGCGCGGGCAGTCCTTGACCAGGCCCGCGAGGAGCTGGCGGCGGGCCTGGGGGTGCGCCCCCCGGAGGTCTCGTTCCTGCCCGACGGCCCGACCGCCCTGCGCGCCGTCGTGGAGGGCCTGACTCACGCCGCTCGCCGCCGCGGGCAGCGGGTGGTCGCCACCGCGGTGGAGCACTCCGCGGTGCTGCTGGAGGGCCGGTATGCCGTGGCCCACTCGGGCGAGCCCGACCGGTTCGCCGAGGTGCCGGTCGACCCCCTCGGGCGCGTCGACCCATCCGCTCTGGAGTCGGCGCTGGACGGGCCGGGCACGGTGGCCGCCGTCGTCCAGGCCGCCAACGGCGAGGTCGGCACCCGCCAGCCCCTGGCGGCGGTGCACGCGGCCTGCCGGGCGCGCGGCATACCGCTGGTGGTCGACGCGATGGCCGGGCTGGGGCGCGACCCGGTCCCGGCGGACTTCGACGTCCTCGCCGGCGAGGCCCTGTCCTGGGGCGGGCCGCCCGGGGTCGGCGTGCTGGTCGTGCCCGAGCGCGTGCGCTGGCGCCGGCCCGGACCGGTGTCCGAGCTGGAGGGCGGGCGCACCGACGTCCAGCCCGTCGTGCCGCTGGCCCTGGCCGCCGCGGAGGCCTGGCGGCAGACGGCCGCCGTGCGCGAGGCCGACGCCGCCGCCGCGCGCGAGCTCGTCGACCGGGTCCGTGCCGCCGCGGCGGCGGTGCCCGACGTCGAGGTGGTGGGTGACCCGGTGGACCGGCTCCCCCACGTCGTGACGTTCTCCTGCCTGTACGTCGACGGTGAGGCGCTGGTCACCGAGCTGGACCGGCGCGGGTTCGCCGTCGCCTCCGGCTCGGCGTGCACCGCGAGCACCCTGGAGCCGAGCCATGTCCTGGCCGCCATGGGGGTGCTCACCCACGGCAACGTCCGCCTCACCCTGCCGCTCGGGGCGGTCGCCCCGGACCGGGCGGCCGTCGTGGACCGGTTCTGTCGCGAGCTCGGCGACGCCGTGGCCACCGTCCGCGCCCAGCTCGGGGTGCAGGGCCTGTGAGCGAGCGGCAGCCGGACGGCGTGGTCGAGGTCGACGCCCGGGGCCTGCGCTGCCCGCTGCCGGTGATCCGGCTGGCGGCGGCCGCCCGGGACGCCGCCCCCGGCACGCAGGTCGTCGTCCTGGCCACCGACCCCGCCGCACGGCACGACGTGCCCGCGTGGTGCCGGATGCGGGGGCACACCTTGGCCGAGGTGAGCGAGGCCGCGGACGGCGGGCACACGGCATACCGGGTGGTGGTGGGGGCCCCCTCGACGCCGGCGCCGCCAGCAGGGTCAGGCGAAGGCGGCCGGTAGTGGCAGGGCGAGGGCCCTGTCGAGCCGCGCGACGTAGTCCTCGCGCGGGATCTCGGTGACGCCCAGGGACTGCAGGTGCGGCGTGGACCACTGCACGTCGATGACCCGGGCGGGGTCGCCGTCGGCGAAGACGCGCTCGGCCAGGGTCACCAGCGCCACCTTGGACGCGTCCGTGGCGTGGTGGAACATCGACTCCCCCGCGAACAGGCCACCGACGGCCAGGCCGTAGAGCCCGCCGACCAGCTCTCCGTCCTGCCAGGTCTCGACCGAGTGCGCCCAGCCCAGCTGGTGCAGGGCGGTGTAGGCACGGACCACCGCGGGGGTGATCCAGCGGCCGTCCCGGCCCGGGTCGGCGCACGCGCGCATGACGTCGGTGAAGGCGGTGTCGACCCGCACCTCGAAGCGGCGGCAGGACTTGCGCAGGGACTTGCTCACCTTGAGGTCACCCGGCAGCAGCACTCCGCGCGGGTCCGGGGACCACCAGCCGATCGGGCCCCGGCCGTGCCGGCCCAGCCCCATCGGGAACAGCCCGGCGCGGTAGGCCCGCAGGAGGGTGCCCGGCTCGAGGTCCGCGCCGACCCCGACGAGGTCCTCCTCGGGCTGGGCCTGGCTCAGGTCGAGCTGCCAGCGGGAGGGCTCGGGCTCGACCTGCATGGAGTCAGCCTAGGGTCGCGGGTGCGGTGGCGCGGGACGACGGGCCGGAGGTCGCGGCAGCGCGTCAGGGCCGGGGGCAGACCAGGTGCGGCTCGACCTCGGCGGCCGCCTCGGACCCGTAGGCCTCGGTGAACCGCTGCAGGAAGCGCGCCCGGCCCAGCTCGTACTCCTGGGTGCCGACGGTCTCGATGACGTAGGTCGCCAGCATCGAGCCGAGCTCGGCGCAGCGGCGGTGCCCCAGCCCCCACGCCAGGCCGGTGAGGAACCCGGCGCGGAACGCGTCACCGACACCGGTCGGGTCGGCCTTGCGGACCTCGCGCGCCACGTGGACCTCGATCGGCTCCTCGCCGGCGGTCTCGACGATGACGCCGTCCTTGCCCTTGGTGGTCACCCGGGTGCGGACCCGCTCGGCGATCTCGCCGGCGCTCCAGCCGGTCTTCTTCTCGGTGAGCGCGGCTTCGTACTCGTTGGTGAACAGGTAGGCGGCGCCGTCGATGAGGGCGCGGATGGAGTCGCCCTCCATCCAGGCCAGCTGCTGGGAGGGGTCGGCGGCGAAGGCCAGTCCGCGGGTGCGGCACTCGGCGGTGTGCCGCAGCATCGCCTCGGGGTCGTTCGGGCCGACGAGGACCAGGTCGAGACCGCCCATGCGGCGGTGGATCGGGCCGAGCTCGATCTCGCGGGCCTCGCTCATGGCGCCGGCGTAGAACGTGGCGATCTGCGCCATGTCGGAGTCGGTGGTGCACACGAAGCGTGCCGTGTGGTGCACCTCGGAGACGTGCACCGCGTCGCAGTCGACGCCATGGCGCTCCAGCCAGGAGCGGTAGTCGACGAAGTCCTCGCCCACCGCCCCGACGAGCACCGGCCGCTGGCCGAGATTGGCCATGCCGAAGGCGATGTTGGCGGCCACACCGCCGCGCCGGACCTGCAGGTCCTCCGCGAGGAAGGACAGCGAGATCTTGTCGAGCTGGTCGACCACGAGGGAGTCGGAGAACCGCCCCGTGAAGGTCATGAGGTGGTCGGTGGCGATGGACCCGGTGACAGCGATACGCACCCCGGCAACCTACCTGCTGGCGGCCGGCACGTCGTCCGGCGCCCACCCCGCGGCCCCCGCGGACGCAGGCGGGGCGCAGGAAAGGCGCAGGAAATCCGGTTACCGGCAAGTGTTACCGGTTGGTACCGGTGTGTCCGGTCGCCCGCCGGTCCTAGCGTGGTCGCCATGACGATTCCCGTGCAGCACCCCGGCCCGCGCGAGGGCTTCGACGAGGGCAGCGTCGCCGAGATGGCCCAGGAGTCCCACGACGTCCACCTCGACATCGTCGAGCGGCGCCCCTGGGGCCTGCCCGCCCACCGCGACGTCGTCGTCCCCGACGACGCCTCCACCCTCATCGACGGCTACGAGGGCTACGGCTCCTGAGATCCGGCCTCCCCGCCTGCCCCCGTCGGTGAGCCCGATCGCGACGTGGCCGGCATACCGATGAGGTATGCCGGCCACGGTCGTCTCCGGGGGTGGTCCCCCGCGCGACTCAGCTGAAGGAGTCGCCGCAGGCGCAGGAGCTGCCTGCGTTGGGGTTGTCGATCGTGAAGCCCTGCTTCTCGATGGTGTCGGCGAAGTCGATCGTCGCGCCGTCGAGGTAGGGAGCGCTCATCCGGTCGACGACGACCTCGACCCCGCCAAAGTCGCGGACCAGGTCACCGTCGAGGGTGCGCTCGTCGAAGTAGAGCTGGTAGATCAGGCCGGAGCAGCCACCGGGCTGCACGCCCACGCGCAGGCGCAGGTCATCGCGACCCTCCTGCTCGAGCAGGCTCTTGACCTTGGCAGCGGCGACGTCGGTCAGCAGCACGCCGTGCGCGGCCTCGGCCTCGGTGGCGGTGGTCTGAGCCTGCGTGTCGTCCTGAACACTCATGAGACGCGTCCTTCATGTCGTCGGTCGTGGGTCGGTCCAGCAGTGCCAACCCGCGAAGGTCGGGATGTGTTCCCGGCGTTCCAAGGGTACGTCCTCGCGCTGCGACGTCTACCCGCGGCGCGGCGACCAGGTGGCCGCCACGCGGGTGGTGCGCGCGGCGAGGGTGCCGGCGGGGTCGGCCAGCGCAGCGGGGACCTGCTCGGGCCGCTCCGCCACGGCGTAGGTGCCGCTGATCCCCAGGGCCATCGACTCGCGCCGCCCGACGAGGGCCTGGCCGGCGACGACCACCGTCGGCACCGCGACCGCCATGGCCGCCTCGGCGACGCCGGCGACGACCTTGCCGCGCAGGCTCTGCCAGTCGAAGGTGCCCTCGCCGGTGACGAGCAGGTCGGCGGCGCGGACCCGCTCGGCGAAGCCCACCGCGTCCAGCACCGCCTCGACCCCGCTGACCCGGCGGCCGCCGAGCAGCATCAGCCCGTAGCCCAGCCCCCCGGCCGCGCCGGCGCCGGGCTCGCGGTCCAGGCGCAGCATGGCGCCGGTGAGCAGGTCCTTGCGCGGCGGCAGGGTGCGCCCGACCACCTCGGTGAACCGGCCGAGCGCCGCCTCGAGCTGCTGCGCGACCTCGGGGGTGGCGCCCTTCTGCGGGGCGAAGGAGGCGCTGGCGCCGTGGAAGCCGAGCAGCGGCACGTCCACGTCGGTGGCGATGACCAGGTCGACCCCGGCGAGCCGCTGCCTGGCCGTGTCCAGCCCGGCCAGGCTGTCGTCGCCGGCCCCGGCGAGGGCGAGACCGCCGGCTGCCAGGAGGTCCGGATCACCTCCTCCGAGCGCGGCGAGCAGGCCGGCGCCGGCGTCGTTGGTGCCGCTGCCGCCGAGGCCGACCACCACCCGGGTGGCACCCTCGGCGAGCGCGGCGCCGAGGAGCTGGCCCACGCCATACGTGCTGGTGACAGCCGGGTCGCGCTCGTCCGGGGCGAGCAGGTGCAGGCCACAGGCCTGCGCCGACTCCAGGTATGCCGTGCGGCCGGCCTCCTCCTCGACGAGCAGGATCGCGGCGGGCACCTCCCGGCCGAGAGGGTCCTGCACGGTCACGGCCACGGTGGTGCCGCCGAGCGCCCGCTGGAGCACGTCGAGGAAGCCCGGGCCGCCGTCCGAGAGCGGGAGCAGGGTCAGCTCGTCGTCGGGCGCGTGGGCGCGCCAGCCCTCAGCCATCGCCTCGGCGGCCTGGCTGGCGGAGAGGGTGCCGGTGAAGCAGTCGGGGGCGATGAGGACGCGCACGCGGTCATCGTGTCAGGGCCGGGGCCGGGCGCCGGGACCGGGCCACGGCGAGGCCGACCACCACCACGACGAGGCCGGCGAGCTGTGCGAGGGCGCTGAGGGCCAGGCCCAGCGGCACGGTCAGCAGGGCGACGAGGGCGCCGGCGACCAGCGCGGCGCCACGGTCGAGGCCGAGCAGCCGGACATACAGGAGGACCCCGAGGACGGTGACGGCTACCCCGGCCGCGAACGTGGCCGCGACGACGGCGGTGAGGTGGTGAGTGGGGTCGTGCAGCGACTCGTGCAGCCCGGCAGCGACGAGCACCAGGCCCGCGATGATGACGAGGACGGCCATCGAGTAGGCCCACAGCGCGCGACGCGTCATCTGCTCCGGGGGCAGCTGCTCGAGAGCCCGCACCCCCTCCTCGTCGTCACCGACGGCGAAGAACACCCACCACAGCGCCGAGACCAGGGCCATGGACAGCAGGACACCGGCCAGGACGGCGGGTCGGTCCAGTCGCCCCTGCGCCGAGACGCCGGTGGCGATGATGGTCTCGCCCAGCGCGATGATCACCAGCAGCCGGTGCCGTTCGGCGAAGTGCGCGGCCCGGATGCTGAACCCCGTCTCGCGCCGGGTGACCAGCGACCAGACCAGCACGGCGGCAGCCAGCCACCAGCAGACCCAGCCCCGCCCCGGGCCGAGCAGGGCCGCCACGATGAGCAGCACGGCGACGCCAAGGTTCACCGGCAGGATCGCGACGATGGCCCGCGCCGACCCGCCGAGGCTGGAGCGGGCGAAGGACGCGGCGTGGACCAGCACGACCAGCAGGTAGGCCAGGGCGAACGTCAGCGCGCCGTCGCCGAAGGCCTGGGGCACCTCGATCGCCATGACGAGAAACCCCGTCATCGCCAGCAGCATCGGCAGCCGGGTCGACGTGGTCTTCGGGGCGACGTTGTTGCTCAGCCAGGCGTAGCCGTCGTACATCCACCACGTCACGAGCAGCACCCCGGCGGCGTGCAGGTAGCCCGTCGCGCCGTTGCTGCTGCTGGTGCTGCCGCCGGTGCCGCCGTTGCTGCCCAGGACCAGGGACGTGAGCTGGGTGACCGAGAAGACGAAGACGAGGTCGAAGTAGAGCTCGAGCATGGTGACCGGCTCGTCGGCGCCCGGCGCCGTGACCGCCTTGAAGCCCATGGCGGAACTCTAGGGCCGCGAAGGGCGGCCCCTCCTCCCCTGCGCGTCCGGGGCTGCGCCCTGCGGGCGCCTGCTCGGGCCCGTTATCCGGGCGAGTCCAACCGCTGCCTTCGACGCGACGATCGTCGCGGGGTTTGGCGCGCGCGAAGCCCCCGAAATCTCCGCGACGATCGTCGCGCCGCACTGCCACGATCACGGTCATGACCCGCGCCCTGCTGAACGAGGCGCTGCGCCACTGGGACCTGCCGCCGGTCGAGTCGGCCGAGCCGATGGCCGGCGGCACCAACAACACCCTCCTCGCCGTCCTCGCCGGCGGTCGGACATGGGTGCTGCGGCGCTACGGCAACCTGCCGGCGGACCGCGTGCGCGCCGAGCACCGGCTGCTGGCGCACGTGTCCGTCCTGGGCCTGCCGTTCGCGGTCCCCTCCCCCGGCCCGGGACGGGGCGACGGTCGTGGACGACCCCGGCGGCGCCCTGGCGCTGTTCCGGCACCTGCCGGGCCGGCCGCTGTGGCGGGACGAGCCAGGCGCTGCCGCGCTGGCCGGTGGGCGCTGGCCCGGGTGGGCGGGCCTCGTCAAGGCATGAGCCCGGCGCGCTGGCCGGGTAGGCGGGCCTGGTCAAGGCGTGAGCCTGGCGGCGAGCAGCCGCGATACCGGCTGCGAAACATCGGGCCGCGCAAGCATGGGCGCTGCTAGCGTCCCGGCATGGACAACCCTCTGCTCCAGGACGCCCTGGCCCAGCAGGAGACGGTACTGCGGACGTTCGTCGACGCCGACGGGCGGATCTCGCAGATGCCGGCCAAGCGGGTGAAGCGACTCGCGCTGCTCGACCACGTCGCCGGTTCGTTCGAGGTGGGACGCAAGTACACCGAGAAGGAGGTCACGGCGGTGCTCAAACGGCTCCATCAGGACCACGCGGCGCTGCGGCGGTACCTCGTCGACGAGGGGTTCCTGACCCGTGACCACGGCATCTACTGGCGCAGCGGCGGCACCGTCGACCTCTGACCCCGCCCGATCCGCGCGCCCTTGCCCCGTCACGTGACGGCAATCGTGACGGTGAAACCGTTGTGATCACGACGGTCTGGCCGTCACAACCACCGGCACGACCGATGAACCCGCTGTCCACATGGGGGGTGCTCCCGAGGCCCACGATCCACAGGCCACGCACGGGCGCTGCTCCGCCTGGTGTTGAGGCCGGACAGTGGCGGGCATGGGAGCCGCCGACGACATCAACGCCCTCATCGACGAGCAGCTCGGCCTCGTCAGCCTTGCCCAGCTGCGAACACACCAGGCTTCGGAGTCCGCTCTGCGCTGGCGGCTCGGTCGCTCCTGGCGGATGGCAATGCCAGGCGTGGTGCAGACGTTCACGGGCCCTCTCGATGAGCGCCGGCAGCTGCTTGCCGCGGCCCTGTATGCCGGTCCCGAGGCAGCGCTGACCGGCTCCGGAGCCCTGACCTGGTACGGCCTGCCATCGTGCGCCCGAGATCTCCGGCTGTGGTTCGTGACACCTCGCCGCTGCGGCGAGCGCTCGTTCGGCCGGGTGGCGGTCCGCCGGTCGGTGCTCGTCGACCCTCAGGTGCGCTCCGACCTGTGCCTGCGCATCAGCAGCCCGGCCCGGGCGGCCATCGACACCGCCCGACGCCTCCCGACACAGGACCGGGTCGATGCGGTCGTCATCGAGGCGGTGCAGCGCAGGGTCGTGACGTTGCCCGACCTCAGCCACTGGCTCGCGCTGGGAGGCACTCTCGGCCGACGCAAGGCCCAACGAGCCATCGAGACGGCGGCAACCGGCGTCTGGTCGGTGCCCGAGGCGGAGCTGCTCTCCCTCCTGGCCACATCACCGGTGCTGCCAGAGGTGTGGGCCAACCCCCGACTGACCTCGGCGCGCGGCGTGGCGCTACTGACTCCGGACGGCTGGCTCGACGACGTGGCGATGGCGCTGATGGTCCACTCGAGGCAACACCACTTCGACGTCGAGGAGTGGGAGTCACCGTGGCCGGAGACAGCCGGTATGCCGAACACGGAATCACCTGCCTCGCCTTCACCCCGCGGATGATCCGGCGACGACCGCGCGAGGTGCTGGCCCAGGTCGAGCGGACCTACCTGGCACTGGCTGCCAGCCCGAGGACGGTCACCGCGATGGCGCTGCGCAGGGCATGACCCCGCGAGCCCGGCGACTGGCGCGTCGTGACGGGGGTTGTGACGGTCAGACCGTCGTGATCACGACGGTCTGACCGTCACGATGGCCGTCACGACCGAGGGCGGGCGGCAACCGGGCCACCCGTGGCGGCGATGGCTGCAGGGTGGGTCACGAAGCTGGGGTCAGGCGAGGACGGACTGGTAGACCGCCAGCGTCTGGTCGCCGATCGAGGACCAGGAGAAGTGCTCGACGGCGCGCGCCCGCCCGGCCCGGCCGAACGCCGCCGCCCGCGTGGGATCCGACACCGCCTCGGTGAGCGCCGCGGCCAGGTCGGCGACGAACCGGTCCGGGTCGACGGGGACGCCGCTGCCGTCGTCCACCTGCTCGATCGGCACCAGCCAGCCGGTCTCCCCGTCCACGACCACCTCGGGGATGCCGCCGGTGGCGGTGGCGACCACTGCGGTCTCGCAGGCCATCGCCTCGAGGTTGACGATCCCGAGCGGCTCGTAGACCGACGGGCAGGCGAACACCGTCGCCGCGGTGAGCAGGGCCACGACCTCCGAGCGCGGCAGCATCTCGGCGATCATCACCACGCCGGTGCGGGTGCGCCGCAGTGCCTCGAGCAGGTCCTCCACCTCGTGCTGGATCTCCGGGGTGTCCGGCGCGCCGGCACAGAGCACCACCTGGACCTCCGGCGGCAGCTGCGCGCACGCGCGCATGAGGTAGGGCAGCCCCTTCTGGCGGGTGATCCGCCCGACGAAGAGCACCGACGGCTTGTCGGGGTCCACCCCGTGCTTGCGCACGACGTCGCGGGCCAGGTCGGTGGTGTCCGGCTTCCACAGCTCGGAGTCGATGCCGTTGTGCACCACGTGCACCCTGGCCGGGTCGACCGACGGGTAGCTCTTGAGCACATCCGCCCGCATGCCCGCGCTGACCGCGACCACCGCCGCGGCCGACTCGTAGGCGACCCGCTCGGCGAAGGAGGACACGGCATACCCACCGCCGAGCTGCTCGGCCTTCCACGGCCGCAGCGGCTCCAGGCTGTGGGCCGTGACGACGTGAGGCACCCCGGCGAGCAGCGAGGCGAGGTGACCGCCCATGTTGGCGTACCACGTGTGCGAGTGGACCAGGTCCGCGCCGACGCAGTCGCTGGCCATGGCCAGGTCGACGCCAAGCGTGCGGATCGCGGGGTTGGCGCCGCCGAGCTCGGACAGGTCGGCGTAGCCGAAGGTGCCGTGCTCGTCCCGCGGCGGGCCGAAGCAGCGGACCTGGACGTCGATGTCCCCCCGCGAGCGCAGCGCGCGCACGAGCTCGGACACGTGGACCCCGGCGCCCCCGTAGATCTGCGGCGGGTACTCCTTGCTGAGGATATCGACTCGCACGCTGCCAACGTAGTCCCGGGACGGGGTCGCCGCGACAGCCCCGCGGCCGTATGGTCGGCCCATGGCGAAGCGGTCGGGTCACCCCAAGGTCCTTGCGATCGTCCTGGCCGGCGGGGAGGGCAAGCGCCTGATGCCGCTCACGGCCGACCGGGCCAAGCCCGCCGTGCCGTTCGGCGGCATCTACCGCCTCATCGACTTCGCGCTGTCGAACGTCGTCAACAGCGGCTACCTCAAGATCGTCGTGCTGACGCAGTACAAGTCGCACAGCCTCGACCGGCACATCACCAAGACGTGGCGCATGTCCAACCTGCTGGGCAACTATGTCACCCCGGTGCCGGCGCAGCAGCGGCTCGGCAAGCAATGGTTCCTCGGCAGCGCCGACGCGATCTACCAGAGCCTCAACCTCATCCACGACGAGCAGCCCGACATCGTCGTCGTGGTGGGCGCCGACCACGTCTACCGCATGGACTTCAGCCACATGGTCGAGCAGCACCTCGAGACCGGCGCGGGCGTCACGGTCGCGGCGATCCGCCAGCCGATCGCCCTGGCCGACCAGTTCGGCGTGATCGAGGTCGACGGCACGGACCCGCGCCGGATCAAGGCCTTCCGCGAGAAGCCGTCCGACGCCGAGGGACTGCCCGACTCCCCCGAGGAGGTGCTGGCCTCGATGGGTAACTACGTCTTCGACGCCGACGTCCTCGTCGACGCGGTCACCCGCGACGCCGGGCGCGAGGGCAGCAAGCGCGACATGGGCGGCGACATCGTGCCGGACTTCGTCAACCTGGGCTCGGCGTGGGTCTATGACTTCAAGGACAACCCGATGCCCGGCTCCACCCCGCGCGACCACGGCTACTGGCGCGACGTCGGGACGATCGACTCCTACTACGAGGCGCACATGGACCTCGTCTCGATCCACCCGGTCTTCAACCTCTACAACTACGAGTGGCCGATCTTCACCGACTACGGCCCGTTCCCGCCGGCGAAGTTCGTCCACGGCTCCAAGGGCCGCGTCGGCGAGGCGGTGCAGTCGGCGGTCTCACCCGGCGTCGTCGTCTCCGGCGCCAAGGTCGTCAACTCCGTCCTGTCCCCCCAGGTCCACGTCCACAGCTACGCCACGATCACCGACAGCGTCCTGCTGGATGGGGTCGAGGTGCACCGCAACGCCACCATCCGCCGCGCGATCATCGACAAGTTCGTCGTCGTGCCCGAGGGCGTCAGCATCGGGGTCGACCACGACGAGGACCGCCGCCGCGGCTTCGTCGTGACCGAGTCCGGCATCGTCGTCGTCGGCAAGTACCAGGAGATCCCCCAGTGACCAACCCCGTCACCACCACGTCCGTCGCCGCAACCGACCCCCGCCCCGCCCGGGTCGGGGTGCAGCTCCAGCCGCAGCACGCCGACTACGCCGAGATCCGCCGGGCCGTCGCCGAGGCCGAGGAGATCGGCGCGGACGTCGTCTTCAACTGGGACCACTTCTATCCGCTCTACGGCGAGCCCGAGGGCAAGCACTTCGAGTGCTGGACGATGCTCGGCGCGTGGGCCGAGGCCACCGAGCGGGTCGAGATCGGCGCCCTGGTGACCTGCAACTCCTACCGCAACCCGCAGCTGCTGGCCGACATGGCCCGCACCGTCGACCACGTCAGCGACGGCCGCCTCATCCTGGGCATCGGCTCGGGCTGGTTCGAGAAGGACTACGACGAGTACGGCTACGAGTTCGGCACCGCCGGCGGCCGCCTCGACGCCCTCGACCGCGACCTGCCGCTGATCAAGGAGCGCTGGGCCAGGCTCAACCCGGCGCCGACCCGCGACATCCCGGTCCTCGTCGGCGGCGGCGGCGAGCGCAAGACGCTGCGGATCGTGGCCGAGCAGGCCGACATCTGGCACGGCTTCGGCGACGCGGCGACCGTCGCGCACAAGCACGAGGTGCTCGACCAGTGGTGCGACAAGGCCGGCCGTGACCCGCTCGCCATCGAGCGGTCCGCCGGGGTCAGTGCCCAGCACCCGGACAGCAGTGCCGAGAGCCTGTATGCCGTGGGCACGCGCCTGTTCACCGTCGGCATCGGCGGCCCGCGCTACGACCTGGCGCCGCTGCGTGACCTGGTCGCATGGCGAGACCAGAAGAATGCAGGCTGAGACGCGTCGCTAGCCTTGCCGGGTGTCCGAGACCGCGCCCAGCACCCTGCTCGTCACCGTCTCCGGTGACGACCGCCCGGGTGTCACCAGTGCCCTGTTCGACGCCATCGCCGACGTGGGCGCCGAGGTGCTCGACCTCGAGCAGGTCGTCGTCCGGGGGCACCTGACGCTGGCGCTGCTGCTCGCGGCCGGGCCCCACGACGAGCGCCTGCGTTCGGTGGTCAGCGACGTTGCCGGCGAGCTCGGGATGCAGGTGGCCGTCGCCGGGGGCGTCGGTGACAACGCGCCGCGCCGCGGTGGCCGGGCGGCGGTCGTCGTGCTCGGTGCGCCGCTGCTCGCCAGCGCGGTGGCGGCGGTCACCGCCCGGATCGCCGCCCACGGCGCCAACATCGACCGCATCCGCCGGCTGTCCCGCTACCCCGTGACGACGGTCGAGTTCGACATCTCCGGCGCCGACGTCGCGGCGCTGCGCCGGGAGCTGGCCATCGAGGCCGCGGTCCGCGGTGTGGACATCGCCGTCTCCCCCAGCGGCCTGGCCCGCCGGGGCCGGCGCCTGGTCGTCATGGACGTCGACTCCACCCTGATCCAGGACGAGGTCATCGAGCTGCTCGCCGCCCACGCCGGCCGCGAGCAGGAGGTCGCCGAGGTCACGGCCGCCGCCATGCGGGGCGAGCTCGACTTCGCCGAGAGCCTGCGCGCCCGCACCAAGGCCCTGGCCGGCCTGCCCGAGAGCGTCCTCGACGACGTGCGCGCGGCGGTCCGGCTCACCGCCGGCGCCCGCACCCTCGTGCGCACCCTCAAGCGCCTCGGGTTCACCGTCGCCGTGGTCTCCGGCGGGTTCATCGAGGTCGTCGGCCCGCTCGCCGAGGAGCTCGGCATCGACCACGCGCACGCCAACCGGCTCGAGGTGGTCGACGGCGTCCTCACGGGCAACGTGGTCGGCGAGATCGTCGACCGCGAGGGCAAGGCCGACGCCCTGCGGCGCTTCGCCGCCCAGGAGCGGCTGCCGCTCTCGCGCACCGTGGCCATCGGCGACGGCGCCAACGACCTCGACATGCTGGCCGCCGCGGGGCTCGGGATCGCCTTCAACGCCAAGCCGATCGTGCGCGAGCAGGCCGACACCGCGGTCAACGTGCCCTACCTCGACGCCGTGCTCTACCTGCTCGGCATCACCCGCGAGGAGATCGAGGACGCCGACGAGGCCGACGGACTGACCACCCCCGCGCCGGCGGTCCCGCGCTAGGCGGGCTCGGGCGTCCGGGCCACCAGGTCGGGGTCGGGCACCGCTGGGGCCGGGTCGGGCAGCACGCGCGCCGACTCCAGCACCGCCCGGCCGAGCTCCACCACACCGGCGGCGTCGCCTGCGGCGAACGCCACGTCCTCCCCCGCCCGCGAGCGCAGGCACCGGCGGACCAGCTCGGCGGACTCGGGGAACTGCTCCAGCGCGTACTGCCCCGCCGCGGTCTTGGACACGACGTGCCCGGTCACGAGCAGGGCGTGCAGCCGTGGCAGGCCGAGCACCGTCCACACGATGGTGTCGGCGATCTCCTGCGGCGTGGCCGCCGGGCCCGCCGACTCGCCCGCCGAGGCCTCGCCTGCCGGCACCTCGCCCGCCGCCACCGTCACGTCCATCCGGTCCACCAGCGGGGCCCAGTAGTCCTCGAGGTTGCGCCGGGTGAACGCCACGAGCCGGTCGTGGTCGTCGTCGACGACGAGGCCGGGGCACTCCCGCACCGGCAGGGCATGCCGCGCCATCTCCGCCCAGGTGACCGGCGAGACGTGCGCGCGCAGCGGCCCCTCGCGCCACTGCCCGTCCAGGGTGCCGGGCGCGCGGGTCACCGCCCCGGGGTCGCCCGCCAGGTCCGCGGGCGTCACATAGACCACGTCGTATGCCGGCGGGCCGGCGATGCTGTGGTGGATCGCCTTGAGCTTCAACGGGTCTGACGGCTGCTCGCTGAGGACGACCACCGCGTCGACGTCGCTGGTGTGCGGGTGGAAGTCGCCGGCGGCAACCGACCCGGTGAGGTAGAGGCCCAGGCACGCCCCGGGCAGGGCGGCGTCGAGGGCGCGCAGGTGGCCGGTGGTCAGGTCCGCGACGACAGGATGCATGGGCACACCCAACAGCACGCGGGCGGTGACGTCGCGCCGGGAGACACGGCATACCGGGACGAACCGGGCGCGGGGGCGCGGTCGGTCCGGGTGACGCGCCGGGGTCGGTGCCGCGTGCTGCGGCCCGTGGCTTCTAGACTCCGGCAATGGAACCCGCTGCACGCACCGCCCTGCTGATCATCGGTGGGGCCGAGGACAAGCACGGCCGCGTCACGATCCTGCGCCGTTTCGTCCGCCTCGCCGGCGGCCGCAAGGCCAGCCTCGTCATCGTCCCAACGGCCTCCTCGATCCAGGAGGAGGCCGTCGAGGTCTACTCCGGCCTGTTCCACCGGCTCGGGGTCACCGACGTCGCCACGGTCAACCCCGGCTCCCGGCTGGAGGCGGACGACCCCGAGCTCGTGGCGGCGCTCGACCGCGCCACCGGCGTGTTCATGACCGGCGGCAACCAGCTCAAGCTCAGCCAGTACCTCGTGGGCACCCCGCTCGGCGAGGCGATCGCCCGGGCCCACCAGCGCGGCGCGGTCGTCGCGGGCACCTCCGCGGGGGCCTCGATCATGAGCCAGTTCATGATCTCCCTGGGCGACGAGGGCGTGACCCCGCGCCAGCGCACCAGCCAGCTGACCGCGGGACTGGGCCTGCTGCCCGACGTCATCGTCGACCAGCACTTCGACCAGCGTTCCCGCTACGGGCGGCTGTTGTCGCTGGTGGCGAGCTCGCCGAACCTGCTCGGCATGGGCATCGACGAGGACACAGCGGTGGAGGTCAGCGACGGCCGGCACCTGACCGTGCTCGGCTCCGGAGCGGTGCTCGTGGTCGATGCCCGGCACGCGATCACCGACGCGCACGAGGCCCGGCGGGACGCCCCGCTGCTCGTGTCCGGGGCGGTGGTGCACGCCCTTCCGGCCGGCGCTACGTTCGACCTGCACACGGCGACCCTCACGGACTTCGCCGAGCAGCACCCGGACAGCCCTGCAGCCCCGAAGACGGTGGCGTCGAAGCAGGCGGCGGAGGCGGCCGGCGGGCGCAGGAAGCAGGTGACGGCTACCGTGCGCGACTGACCACCGCACCACTCGAGGAGGGCCCTGTGGCCACCGACCGTCCGACCCCTTCCGGCCCCGCCAAGCCCGACCTGAGCATCGTCGAGTCGCGGGTCTACCGCGGGCCGAACGTGTGGTCCTACGAGCCAGCCATCCACCTCACCGTCGACCTGGGGATCCTGGAGGACTACCCCACCGACGCCCTCGAGGGCTTCACCGACCAGCTGCTCGAGCTCCTGCCGGGGTTGGAGCGGCACACCTGCTCGCGCGGGGTCCGCGGCGGCTTCGTCGAGCGGCTGCGGGAGGGCACGTGGCTGGGCCACGTCACCGAGCACATCGCACTGCAGCTGCAGCAGGAGGCCGGGCACGACCTGCGCCGCGGCAAGACCCGCCAGGTCAAGGGCCGCCGCGGGGTCTACAACGTCATCTACGCCTACACCGACGAGCGGGTCGGCCTCGACGCCGGCCGGCTGGCGGTGCGGCTGGTCAACCACCTCGTCGAGCCCGAGGACGGCTTCGACTTCGCCGAGGAGATGGACGCCTTCCTGCGCCGGGTCCAGCGCCTGGCCTTCGGGCCCTCGACCGCAGCGATCCTGGAGGAGGCGGTCAGCCGAGACATCCCCTGGATCCGGCTCAACGAGTACTCCCTCGTCCAGCTCGGCCAGGGCGTCCACGCCCAGCGGATCCGCGCCACGATGACCTCGATGACGGGGGCGCTGGCCGTCGACATCGCCGGCGACAAGGAGCTGACCACCCGGCTGCTGGCCTCCGCCGGTCTGCCGGTCCCCCGCTCGGAGGCGGTCCGATCGGTCGAGCGGGCGGTCGCGGTCGCGGAGCGGATCGGCTACCCCGTCGTGGTCAAGCCGCTGGACGGCAACCACGGCCGCGGCGTGTGCCTGGACCTGCAGGACGCCGACGCGGTGCGCGAGGCGTTCCCCGTGGCCCAGGGCGAGTCCCGGCGCGGGTCGGTCATCGTCGAGACGTTCGTGACCGGGCGCGACTACCGCTGCCTCATCATCGGCGGCCGGATGCAGGCCATCGCCGAGCGGGTGCCCGCCCACGTCCTCGGCGACGGCGAGCACACCGTGGCCGAGCTCGTCGAGATCACCAACAGCGACCCGCGCCGCGGCGTGGGCCACGAGAAGGTGCTCACCAAGCTCAAGGTCGACGACGCCGCGGTCGACCTGGTGCGCAGCCAGGGCTTCGGCATGGACGACGTCCCCCCGGCCGGCGAGATGGTCAAGCTGGCGCTGACCGGCAACATGTCCACCGGCGGCATCTCCGTGGACCGCACCTTCGAGGCCCACCCGGACAACGTCGAGATCGCCGAGGAGGCGGCCCGGATGATCGGGCTCGACGTCGCCGGCATCGACTTCATCTGCCCCGACATCGCCTCCCCGGTGCGCGAGACCGGCGGCGCGATCTGCGAGGTCAACGCCGCGCCCGGCTTCCGGATGCACACCCACCCCACTGTCGGCGAGCCGCAGTTCATCGCCTAGCCGGTGGTGGACCTGCTGTTCCCGCCCGGCGCCCCCTCGCGGGTGCCGATCGTCGCGGTCACCGGCACCAACGGCAAGACGACGACCGCCCGGATGATCTCCCACATCTTCAAGGGCCTGGGCCGCAAGGTCGGCATGACCTCCACCGACGGCGTGGTCATCGACGAGCGCCTCGTCATCAAGGCCGACGCATCCGGCCCGAAGTCGGCCCGGATGGTGCTGCAGAACCCGCGCGTCGACTTCGCGGTCATGGAGGTCGCCCGGGGCGGCATCCTGCGCGAGGGCCTGGGCTACGACCGCAACGACGTCGCCGTCGTCACCAACGTCGCCCCCGACCACCTCGGCATGCGAGGCATCGACACCCTCGAACAGCTCGCCGACGTCAAGGCCGTCGTCGTCGAGGCCGTGCCGCGGGACGGCTTCGCCGTGCTCAACGCCGACGACGAGCTGGTGCGGGCCATGCGCCGGCGCTGCTCCGGCTCGGTGGTGTGGTTCTCGATGGAGCCGCCCGGCAGCAAGGTGCGCGAGTTCATCGACGAGCAGTGCCGCCGCGGTGGCCGGGCCGTGGTGCTCGAGCCCACCGACAAGGGCGACATGATCGTCATCCGCCACGGCCGCCGCGCGATGCAGCTGGCCTGGACCCACCTGCTGCCGGCCACGTTCGGCGGCGCCGCGAAGATGAACGTCGCCAACGCCCTGGCCGCTGCCGGTGCCGCGTTCGCCGCCGGCGCCCCGCTGCACGACATCCGCCAGGGCCTGCGCACCTTCACCACGTCGTACTACCTCTCCCCCGGACGGATGAACCTGCTCGACGTGCGCGGCGTCGACGTCGTGGTCGACTACTGCCACAACGCGCCAGGCATGCGGATGCTGGGCGACTTCGTGGAGTCGTACGCCGAGCAGAAGACCGGGCAGGCCGACCTGGGCAAGTCCTCGCGGATCGGCATGATCGGCGCCGCCGGCGACCGCCGCGACGAGGACATGCGTGAGCTCGGCGCCATCGCGGCCGACCACTTCGACGTCATCGTGGTGCGCGAGGACGCCCACCTGCGCGGGCGCGAGAAGGGCGTGGCCGCCGAGCTGGTCGCCGAGGGCGTCCGGGCGCGGATGGCTCAGGACGGCGTGCGCTGCAAGCAGGTCGAGATCGTCACCGAGGAGCTCGACGCGGTGCGGCACTGCATGGCCCGGGCCAACCCCGGCGACCTCGTGGTGCTCTGCGTCGACAAGCACCCGGTGGTGCTGGCCGAGCTGGAGGCGCTGACCCAGCACGCCCAGGCCGGCGCGCACAGCACCGAGGTGGCCGGCGACCCCGACCTCGACCCGGCCGAGCTGCACGAGGCAGCCCAGGCGGCCGGCGACGAGGCAGCGGCCAGCGCCGAGGCCTGAGGACTCAGGCGGGAGCCCAGGCGATCCTGACGTCGGGCTCCCGCTCCTCGTTCTCGGCGCCGTCGGTCTCGTACAGCTCGGCGCACCCGCGGGCCGCGTAGAACGCCCGCGCCCTGGCGTTGCGCTGGAACGTCCACAGCTCGAAGCCTCCCGGCTCCAGCTCGGTGGCGCGGGCGAACAGCGCCGCGCCCACACCGCCACCCTGGGCGTGCGGGTCGACGTACAGGTGGTTCAGCTCGCCCTGCAGCACCTCGGCGAAGCCGACCACGGTGCCGTCCCGCTCGGCCACGAGCACCCGCCCGTCTGTGCGCTCGGGCAGCCCGCCGAACCACCGGCGCACCTCCTCCTCGGTGCGCGGCGACCACAGCCACGGCATGGCGGTATGCCGCGCCGCCAGGAAGATGTCCGCGACCGCTGCCCCGTCGGCGGGGACGGCGTCGCGGACGATCACCTGGCGCTGTTCGTGCTCGAGCATGGGTTGACCCTAGGGCCGGCCGGCCCTCACCTGCAGAGGAATTTCCGGGGCGGCGCCCCGCTCGCGGGCCGACGCCCCCGGCTCAGCGCAGCTCGGCGGCGTAGCGGTGCAGCGCAGCGCGGTAGGCCTCGCCGTCGGGGTCGCCGGAGTGCGCGAGCAGGGCGTCCACCAGGTCGGCCACCGCCGCCCCGGCCCGGCCCGCATCGAACGCCGCCAGCGCCCGGAAGGCGATGACCGCGGTGCTGCCGGGCCGCTGCTCGGCGAGCCGGTCGAGGATCTCCAGGGCAGCCCGGGGGTTGCCCAGCGCCCGGTGGCTGGAGGCCAGCTGGATCTCGGCCCGGTGCCGGTGCGGCTCGCGCAGCCCGGCGGCCAGGGCCTGCTCGTAGTAGCCGACCGCCTCGGCCTCCTGCCCTGCCGCATCGAACGTCCCGCCCAGCTCGAACAGCAGGCGCGCGTCGCCGGGGTGCACCGACAGCAGCGCCTGGGCGTCCGCGATACGGACCCGGTCGTCCTCGCGCTCCCAGAGGGCAGCGATCGCTGCCTCCTGCTCGTGCTCGCCGCGGGCGGCGACGACCTTGCGGCGGATGGCCATCGCGTCGTCCGGGGTGGCGCCCTCCTCGGTCAGCCACGCGTCGAGAAGGACGCGGTCGGAGTGGCACATCACGGCCACGACGTCGCCGTCCGAGGCGCGCGCGACGAGCGCCTTGAGGCCGTCCAGCTCGGTGGAGTGCGAGTCGATCTCGGCGACCCCCACGCGGGACAGGCCGATGCGCAGCTGGGTCTCGAGGTCCTCCATGGTGCGCCCGCGCAGGTAGTGCTCCTTGTGCACCGCGGCGATGGTGTCGGCGCGGCGCCCGGCCAGCTCGCCCAGGGACTGCAGCAGGTCGTCGGTGCGGTCCCCGGCCGTGCCCAGGCCAAGGTGGACCATGCCACCGGGCACGCGCAGCCCGTCGCACACCCGCAGCAGCGCCTCGAGCCCGGCCTCGTTGTGGGCCAGGTCGACGATGACCGTGGCCGCCCCGCCGCCCGGCAGCGGGTAGGTGTAGACGTTCATCCGGCCGGGGTTGTGGGCCGGGTCGGGCGCGAACGTGCGCAGCCCCTCGATGACGGCCTGGCGCGGCAGGCCGAGCCCGAGCGCGGCCGCGGTGGCGGCGAGGGCGTTGGCGATGTTGTGCTCGGACAGGCCCGACAGGGTCACCGGCACGTCGAGGATCGCGGCGAGGTGGTCGGGGTCGGCGCCGGGGTGCAGCACGACGATGTCACCGTCGAGCACGGTCACCCCGCGGCCACCGGCGGCGAGGGACTCCCGCAGCGCCGGGGAGTCGGGGTCGAGGCTGAACGCCCACGGCCGGGCCTTGATCCGGGCGCGCATGGCCCACACGCGCGGGTCGTCGCCGTTGAGGACCACCCAGCCCTCGGGCCGGGTGGCCTGGGTGACGATGGCCTTGACCTCGGCGAGCTGGTCGATGGTGTCGATGCCCTGCAGGCCGAGGTGGTCGGCCGAGACGTTGGTGACGACGCTGACGTCGTTGGCCGAGACGCCCATGCCCTTGAGCAGCATCCCGCCGCGGGCGGTCTCGAGGATGCCGAGCTGCACCCCCGGCGTGGACAGCACGGTGCGGGCACCGGCTGGGCCGGAGTAGTCGCCCGGCTCGACCATCTCGCCCTGGGCAACGACGCCGTCGGTGGAGCTCCAGGCGGTGCGCAAGCCGGCCGTCATGCCGATGTGCGCCAGCAGCCGCGTGGTCGTGGTCTTGCCGTTGGTGCCGGTGATCGAGGCGACCGGCACCTTCGGGGTGACGACGTTCGGCTTGTCGCCGGGGTCGGCCGCGGTCACCGCGGCAATGACCCCGGCCACCGCCTCGTCGCCGACCGCCTCGTCGGGGTCGAGCAGTGCGGTGAGCACCGGCGCGAGCGCCTCGCCGAGAGCCAGGCCACGGCCGCGCCGCCGCCACGGGAAGGCCACGACGATCTCCTGGCGGCTGCCGCCGGTCCGGGCGCGCACGCTCAGGCGCGCCGTCCCGGACTCGGCCGCGACCCGGCGCACCACGGCCGTGGTGAACCGCATGACGAACCGCTGCCGCTGCTCGGAGTCCGGCGCGCCCGGACGGGCACCCTTCAGGCCCACCCGGGCAGCCAGTGCGCGCAGCGCCGGCTCGGGCGCGGCAAGGTATCCGGGCACCTGCAGGATGACCTTCATGGCCGGCTGGGCGAAGTAGAGGTTGGGGCCCTCGAGGACACGCACTTCGGTGGCTGACACCGCGGCGGCAGAAGTCATGCGGCGGACTCTAGCCGCCCCTCGCCCAGCCGCCACCGGCGGTCAGGTGGCGGCTGGGCGCCACCCCTCACCCGGCCGCCACCGGCGGTCAGGCGGCGGCCTCCAGCCGCCCGTCCACGACCTGCCACCGGCGCTGCAGCCCCACCCGCTGCGCGAACTCCTCGTCGTGGCTGACCACCAGCAGCGCCCCGCGGTACTGCGCCAGCGCCGCCTCGACGACCTCCAGGGAGTCGAAGTCGAGGTGGTTGGTCGGCTCGTCCAGGACGAGCACCCGGCTGGGGGTGTTGACCAGCGTGGCGATCAGCAGCCGCCGCACCTGGCCGACCGACAGGTCGCCGACGGCCCGATCCCGGTCGTGGGCGTCGAACAGGAACCCCGCCAGCACCTCCTCGGCCTCCTCGAGGTACATCGGCACCTCCCGGCGGAACAGCTCGAGCGCGCTGATCCCCGTCGGCAGGTGCTCGTGCGTCTGGGGCAGCACCGCGGCGCCGCGCAGCAGCGGGGTGAGCGCCCGCAGAAGGCTGGTCTTGCCCGCGCCGTTGGCACCGGAGAGCAGGATCCGGTCGTCCCGGCGCACCCGCAGCGACGCGTCGCGCACGACGACCCGCTCCCCCGCCGCGACGTCCAGGCCGGACACGTCGGCCAGGGTCTCCGGTGCCTCGCCGTCACCCACCTCGAACCGCATGGCCAGCGTGGGCCGGGTCTGCGGCTGCGCGATCCACGACGCCGCCTGCATCTGCCGGGCCAGCCGTCGCTCCCGCGACAGCGCCTTGCGCGCCACCTTGCGGGCCAGCCGCCGCGCCGAGGGGTTGCGCGGGTTGGCGACCTCGACGCCGCGGGCGTACTCCTTGGTCCGCTCGATGTCCTCGGCCAGCGCACGGCGGTACTTCTCCTGCGCCTCGAAGTCCAGCAGCAGCCGCTCCCAGCGCCGCTGCTTCTCCACCCGGTATGCCGTGTAGCCGCACCCCGGGTAGTCCTGCAGCCCCGACGCGATCCCGTCCAGCTCCACCACGCGGTTGACCGCCCGGTCGAGGAAGCGCCGGTCGTGGGAGATCACGAGCACCGCACCCCGGAAGGAGGCCAGGTAATCGCCCAGCCAGGCCCGGCCCTCGGCGTCGAGGTGGTTGGTCGGCTCGTCCAGGAGCAGCACGTCGGGGTCGGTGACCAGCAGCCGGGCGAGCATCACGCGGGACTGCTCGCCGCCGGAGAGCGAGCCCATCGGGCGGTCGCCGGCGATCCCGGCCTCCGTCGCGACGCCGAGGCGGGAGCGCACCTGCTCCAGCCGGGCGAGGGTCGTCCAGCCGCCCAGGGACTCGAACACCTCGACGGCGGAAGCGTACTCGGCCATCGCCCGGTCGGCGGTGCGATCTCCGGCGGCCGCACCAAAGGACGCTCCGGAGGCCAACCCGGCCTCCAGCGCGTGCATCCGCTCCCGCGCCGCCGCCCACTGCGGCGCACCCGAGAGGACGAACTGCGTGACCGGCATACCGGGGTCGGGGGCCTCCTGGGCCTGCCAGCCCACGGTGAGGCCGGGTGAGCGCACCACGGCCCCGGAGGTGGGCTCCTCCACCGCGGCGAGCAGGCGCATCAAGGTGGACTTGCCGGTGCCGTTGGGGCCGACGAGGCCCACCCGGTCACCGGGGCTCAACGTCAGGTCGAGGTCCTCGAAGAGCGGCTCGAGGTCGTAGTGCTTGGACAGCGAAACAGCGCGCAACATGGGCGGCTCCCTCACGCAGGATCGAACGGGTCGTGGATCGGCGTGAGCGCGGACGGACGGGTCGGCAGGCGGGCTCTGAGGGCACCGCGGCGACGCGCGTCAGGTCAGCGCGAGGGAGAAATGATCACGGCCGCAGCATGGCGGACCATGCTGCGGCCGTGCAAGCGGATTACCTGCGCGGGATCACTGCCCCATCGCGTGGACGCCGCCGTCGACGTGGACGATCTCGCCGGTCGTGGCGGGGAACCAGTCGGACAGCAGCGCGACGCAGGCCTTCGCGGCCGGGGCCGGGTCGTTGATGTCCCAGCCCAGCGGGGCCCGCTCGGACCAGGTCTGCTCGAACTGCTCGAACCCGGGGATCGACTTGGCTGCGGTGGTGCGGATCGGGCCGGCCGAGACAAGGTTGACCCGCACGCCCTTGGGCCCGAGGTCGCGGGCGCAGTAGCGACTGGTCGCCTCGAACGCGGCCTTGGCCACGCCCATCCAGTCGTAGACCGGCCAGGCGAACTTGGCGTCGAAGGTCAGCCCGACGACGCTGCCGCCCTCGCTCATCAGCGGCATGGTGGCCACGGCGAGCGCCTTGAGCGAGTAGGCCGAGGCGTGCATGGCCGTGGCCACGTCGTCCCAGGTGCCCTCGAGGAAGTTGAACGCGCCCTGCGGGGCGAAGCCGATCGAGTGCAGCACGCCGTCGAGGCTGCCGAGGACCTCACCCGCACGCTCGGCGAGGGTGTCGAGGTGCTCCTGGTTGGTGACGTCGAGCTCGATCACCTGGGGCGTGGTGGGCAGCCGCCGGGCGATCGTCTGTGTGATCTTCATGGTGCGACCGAAGGAGGTCAGCACGACCTCGGCGCCCTGCTCCTGGGCGAGCCTGGCCACGTGGAAGGCGATCGAGGAGTCCATGAGGACTCCGGTGACGAGCAGCTTCTTGCCCTCGAGGATTCCCATTGCGTCGTTGCTCTCTCTCGTGTGCGGGATCGGTGGGCGCCCGGGCGTCAGTGGCCCATGCCCAGGCCGCCGTCGACCGGGATGACCGCGCCGGTGATGTAGGCCGCGTCGTCCGAGGAGACGAAGCGCACCGCCGCCGCGACCTCGGCCGGCGTCGCGAAGCGCCCGGCCGGGATCGTGGCCAGGTAGGCCTTCTTGCGGTCCTCGGGCAGTTCGGCGGTCATGTCGGTCTCGATGAAGCCGGGCGCCACGACGTTGGCGGTGATGCCCCGGCCGCCGAGCTCGCGCGAGATCGAGCGGGCGAGGCCGACCAGGCCGGCCTTGCTGGCGGCGTAGTTGGTCTGGCCGGGCGAGCCGTAGAGCCCGACCACGCTGGAGATGAACACGATCCGGCCCTTGCGCAGGCGGATCATGCCCTTGCTCGCCCGCCGGGCGCAGCGGAACGCCCCGGCGAGGTTGGTGTCGATGACAGAGTCGAACTCCTCGTCGCTCATGCGCATCAGCAGCGTGTCGCGGGTGATGCCGGCGTTGGCGACGAGCACCTCCACCGGCCCGCCGAGCAGCTCCTCCGCCTCGGCGAAGGCGGCGTCGACGGAGGCGGTGTCGGTGACCTCGCACTTCACGGCACGCAGGCCCTCGGGGGCGTCGCCGGAGCGGTTGGTGATGACGACGTTGTCGCCCGCCTCCGCGAACGCCCGCGCGATGGCCAGGCCGATGCCCCGGTTTCCTCCGGTGACGAGCACGTTGCGCGGGTCGGCCATGGGTGGTGTCCTCCACTGGTCGGGTGAGCCGGGTTCGTTCGGAACCTAGTCCACTACCGGTGGGTACGCCGCATCGGCTGCGACGTATCGTGAAGGGGTGAGACGGCGAAGCGGTCACCCCCAGGACCCGGTCTACTCCGTCACCAGTGCCCCGGAGTCGCTTCGCGACGACCAGAGCGAGCGGATGCGCCGCTACCTGATCTCGATGGGCATCCGCACCGTCTGCTTCCTGCTCTCCGTGCTGGCCATCGTCGTGCTCCACTGGACGGTCGTCGGCTGGACCCTCGTGGCCGGAGCCGTCGTCCTGCCCTACGTCGCCGTCGTGATGGCCAACGCGACCCGGGCCCGCGCCGCCGGCACGGTCGCCCCGGTCCCCCCGGCGGACCAACGCCAGATCCGGGAGCGTCCCGAGGACCAGCGGTGAGCCTGCCGGGGGCCGTGGGCGCTGCGGACGGGTATGCCGGGCGGCTGGTCTGCAGCGCCAAGGGCTGCCGCGCGGACGCGGCCTACGGACTGCTGTGGAACAACCCCTCGCTGCACACCCCGGACCGGCGCAAGACCTGGCTGGCCTGCGAGGAGCACCGGGCGACCCTGGGCGAGTTCCTCAGCGTGCGCGGGTTCCTCAAGGACGTCGTGCCGGTCGGCGAGCTGACCGACGAGACCGTCTGACTCGCGAGCCGCGCTCTCGTGTCTGTTGACACCCCGGCGGTGTCCGTGGCCCGGCCCATCATGGGGGGATGGACATCCGCTTCGTCGCCAGCGTCTCGGTCATCAGCGCCCACCCGGTCGAGGACCGACGCCTGTTCGTCGATGCCCTGGGCCTGCCGCTGCAACCGGCCGGCGCCGAGGACTCGGACTACGTCTTCTCCGAGGCGGTGGCGGGCACGAGGCACTTCGGGGTGTGGCCCCTCGCCGAGGCCGCCATGGCGTGCTTCGGCCAGGCGTCCTGGCCCGACACCCACCCCGTGCCGCAAGCCAGCATCGAGTTCGAGGTGGACGACGTCCAGGCCGCGGCCCGGGAGCTGGAGGCGCGGGGCTACACCCTGCTGCACCCGGCCAAGACGGAGCCCTGGGGCCAGGTGGTCGCGCGGTTGCAGACGCCTGACGGCGTCCTGGTGGGCCTGAGCTTCGCGCCCTGGCTGCACGAGGCGTGAGCACCCGCGAGCCGCTGGTCGCTGTGCTGGTTCATGACGTCGGCAACCGGGCGGTGACCAGCGGCAGCGAGTGGTTGCGCTCAGCCGCCGATCGCGGACATCGGCCGGTCCGGTTGGTGGAAGTCGGGCTTGCCGATGCCGTGGCCACGGGCCTTGCGCCACATCTCCCCGCGCACCAGCTCGGCCAGCTCCTCGTCGGAGGCGCCGTCGCGCAGCGGGCCGCGCAGGTCAACCTCGCCCTGGGCGAAGAGGCAGTTGCGCACCTGGCCGTCGGCGGTCAGCCGGACCCGGTCACAGGCCGCGCAGAACGGCGCCGTGACGCTGGCGATGACCCCCACCGTCTGCGGGCCGCCGTCGACGAGGAACAGCTCGGCGGGGGCGCTGCCGCGCTCGGCCGAGGGCAGCGGGGTCAGGGTGAACCGCTCGGAGAGCCGCTGCCGCAGCTCGTCGGCGGTGACCATCTCGGTGCGCTCCCAGGAGTGCTGGGCGTCCAGCGGCATCTGCTCGATGAAGCGCAGGCTGTAGCCGCGGTCCACGCACCACTGCAGGACGTCGGCGACGGAGTGGTCGTTGACCCCGCGCATCGCGACGGCGTTGACCTTGACCGGCGTCAGCCCGGCGTTGGCCGCCGCCTTGAGGCCCTTCTCCACGTCGGCGAACCGGTCGCGTCGGGTGAGCGCCTGGAACTCGGCGGGGTCGATCGTGTCGAGGCTGACGTTGACCCGGTCCAGGCCGGCGTCGGCCAGGGGTGCGGCGAGCCGGTCGAGCCCGACACCATTGGTGGTCATGGCGATCTGCGGCCGCGGTGACATCTGCGCGATACCGGCGACGACCTCGACCAGGGAGCGGCGCAGCAGCGGCTCACCCCCGGTGAGGCGCACCTGGCGCACCCCCAGCCCGACGAAGATGCCGATGACGCGCAGCAGCTCGGCGTCGGTGAGCATCTCCGGCTTGGGCAGCCACGGCAGCCCCTCGGCCGGCATGCAGTAGGTGCAGCGCAGGTTGCACCGGTCGGTCACGGACACGCGCAGGTCGGTCGCCACCCGCCCGAAGGTGTCGGGCAGCCCGGTCGGGCGTACCTGAGGCATCGGGAGGCTCGTCATGTCCCCAAGGGTATGCCGGGTAACGTCAAGACGTGCTGAAGGTGCTCCTCACCCGTCGGTGGCTGGCCGCGTTGGCGGCCGCTGCCGTGTTCGCCCTCGCCTGCTTCTACCTGGGGCGGTGGCAGTGGGGCCGGCACGTCACCGCGCACGCCAAGGCGCACAGGATCACCTCGCACTACACGGCCGCGCCCGAGCCGCTGGGCAGGGCCCTGCCGGACGTGGGGGCGCCGCTGCCGCTGGCGGAGGAGTGGACACCGGTGCGCGTGACCGGCACCTACGACGCCCAGGGGCTGCAGCTGGTGCGCAACCGGCCCAACAACGGCAACTACGGCTACGAGGTGGTCGTGCCGCTGCAGGTGCCCGGCGGCGCCCTCCTCGTCGACCGAGGCTGGATCGACAACGCCCAGACCGCGGCGTCGCGCCCGGACATCCCCGCGACCCCGACCGGCACGGTGACGGTGACCGGCTGGCTGCGCCAGGGCGAGCCGAGCCTGCACAAGGAGATGCCGGCCGGGCAGCTCGCGTCGATCAACCTGCCCGAGGCCGCGCAGGCGACCGGCGCGCACCTCTACGGCGGCTACCTCATCGTCAAGTCCGAGCAGTCGGCCTCCTCCGAGCCCATCGCCCGGGCCACGCCCCTGGCCGCGCCGGACACCGACGAGGGTCCACACCTGGCCTACGCCTTCCAGTGGTGGCTGTTCGGCGTGGCCGGCTTCGTCCTCGTCGGGGTCGGCATCCGGCGCGAGGCGGCCGAGCAGCAGGCCGTCGCCGCGGGCCTGCCGCCGCAGCCGAAGCAGAAGAAGGTGCGGATCTGGGACGAGGAGGACGCGTGAGCCGCACCGCCCACGGCAGCCCAGCATGATCCTGCCGAAGGCCCGGGACCCGCGCCTCGTGACGATCCGCCGCGGTGGGACCCTCACCGACCCCGACCACCAGCTCCTCGCACTGTGGGCGGCGGCCTGCGCCGAGCACGTCCTGCCCCTCTTCGAGTCGGCCCGGCCTGACGACCCCCGACCGCGTCAAGCGATCGAGCAGGCCCGCGCCTGGGCGCGCGAGGAGGTCACGATGATGCAGGCCCGCGCGGCGGGCGGCCGCGCCATGGGCGCGGCGCGCGACCTGCAGGGGGCAGCACGACATGCCGCCTACGCTGCCGGCCAGACCGGGGTCGTGGCCCACGTCGCCGCCCACGAGCTCGGTGCGGCCGCCTATGCGATCAAGGCCGCGCGAGCTGCCGCACCGCCGGGTGAGGCCGAGGCCGCAGGGCGGCACGAGTGCCGGTGGCAGCGCGACCAGCTCCCGGAGGAGGTTCGCGAGCTCGTCCTCGACGACCAGCAGCTGCGCAACGAGATCTGCTGGTCGGTGTTCGACCGCTGAGCGCACGCCGCGGATCAGATGCCGCTGCCCGGAACCCGCGGCCGGCGCGTCGGCGATGGGTCAGCGACGGTGCGCCGGCCGCGGGCTGGGGCGCCTGCGCGCCGTGCGGCGCCTCCTCGGGCACGATGAGCCCATGGAGCTGGGGCTGAGGGACCGGGTGTACGTCGTCAGCGGGGCCTCACGGGGGCTGGGCTTCGCCACCGCCGAGGTGCTCGTGGCCGAGGGCGCCCGCGTCGTGCTGTGCGCCCGCGACGAGGACGCGGTCACCGGGGCCGCCGCCCGGCTCGGCGGCCCGGACCACGCGATCGGGATCGCCGGGGACCTTGCGGCACCGGCGACCGCCGACGCGCTGGTGGCCGCCGCGATGGCGCGCTACGGCCGGATCGACGGAGCCGTCATCAGCGTCGGCGGACCCCCGCACGGGGCGGTCGAGGACATCAGCGACGAGGTATGGCGCTCGGCGTTCGAGTCGGTCTTCCTCGGCCCGTTGCGGCTGGCCCGCGCCACGCTGGCCACCAGCACCCAGGAGGGCGTCAGCATCACGTTCGTCCTGTCGACCTCGGTGCGCGCGCCGCTGCCCGGGCTGGCGCTGTCGAACGGCCTGCGGCCCGGGCTGGCCATGGCCGCCAAGACCCTGGCCGACGAGTTCGGCCCACGGGGCGCCCGGGTCAACGCGATCCTGCCGGGCCGGATCGACACCGACCGGGTCCGCGAGCTCGACGAGGCGACCGGCCGCCCGCAGAGCACCCGCCGCGAGCGCGAGCAGCACATCCCGCTGCGCCGTTACGGCCAGCCCGAGGAGGTGGGCCGGGTCGCCGCGTTCGTCGCCTCGCCCGCCGCGTCGTACATGACCGGCGCCATGGTCACCGTCGACGGCGGGTCCACCCGAGCGCTCTAGCTTCCGGCGCGGGGCGGCAGCGGCCAGCGTTGGCCGAGGAGCCCGGGTCTCGCGCGCCACGTCGCGCTCAATGAGGACGGGTCAGGCGACTGACCCCTGGTCGGCGAACTGCGTCGTGTAGAGGTCGGCGTAGAGGCCACCCTTGGCCAGCAGCTCCAGATGGGTGCCGCGTTCGACGATCCGGCCGGCCTCGACGACGAGGATCTGGTCGGCCCCACGCACCGTGGACAGGCGGTGGGCGATGACCAGCGCGGTCCGGCCGTGCAGCGCGGTGTCGAGCGCGCGCTGCACCGCCACCTCGGACTCGCTGTCGAGGTGGGCGGTCGCCTCGTCGAGGACGACCAGGCCGGGGCTCTTGAGCAGCAGCCGGGCGATGGCCAGGCGCTGCTTCTCGCCACCGGAGAGCCGGTGCCCGCGGTCGCCGACGACCGTCTCCAGCCCCTCGGGCAGCTGCGAGACCAGGTCCCACACCTGGGCCGCGCGCAGCGCCTCGACCATCTCGGCCTCGGTGGCCGAGGGCCGGGCGTAGGCGAGGTTGGCGCGGATGGTGTCGTGGAACAGGTGCGCCTCCTGCGTCACCACGCCGACGACGTCGTGCACCGACTCCAGGCTGGCGTCGCGCAGGTCGACCCCGTCCAGGCGCACCTCACCGGAGGTGGGGTCGTAGAGCCGGGCGACCAGCGAGGTGATCGTCGTCTTGCCGGCGCCGCTGGGGCCGACCAGCGCCACGAGCTCGCCCGGGGCGGCGTGGAAGGTCACGTCCTTGAGCACCGTCTCCCCGCCGCGGCGGTCGCCGGAGGCCACCTGCTCCAGCGACGCCAGGGAGATCTGGTCGGCCGAGGGGTAGCCGAACGCCACGTGGTCGAAGTCCACCGCGACCGGGCGGCGCTCCAGCGCAACGGGCTCCGGCTTCTCCTTGACCAGCGGCTCGAGGTCGAGGACCTCGAAGACGCGCTCGAAGGAGACCAGCGCGGTCATCACGTCGACGCGCACGTTGGACAGGGCGGTCAGCGGGCCGTAGAGGCGGCCCAACAGCGCGGCGAGCGCGAGCAGCGTGCCGACGGTCAGCCCGCCGTTGACGGCCATCACGCCGCCGACGCCGTAGACCATCGCCGTCGCGAGGGAGGCGACCAGGGTCAGCCCGACGAAGAACACGGCGCGGTTGAGCGAGATCCGCACGCCGATGTCGCGTACCTGCCCGGCCCGCTCGGCGAACTGCTCGTCCTCGGTGTGCGGTCGGCCGAACAGCTTGACCAGCAGCGCCCCGGCCACGTTGAACCGCTCGGTCATGCGGGTGCCGAGCTCGGCGTTGAGGCCCATCTGCTCGTGGGCCAGGCCGGCCAGCTTCTTGCCCATCATCCGGGCGGGGACGAGGAAGAACGGCAGCAGCGCGAGCGAGAGCAGCGTCAGCAGCCAGGAGCGGGTGGCCATGGCGATGACGATGAAGACCAGCGAGACGGCGTTGCTCACGACACCGGACAAGGTGGAGGTGAACGCCTGCTGCGCGCCGATGACGTCGTTGTTGAGCCGGCTGACCAGCGCGCCGGTCTGCGCCCGGGTGAAGAACGCGATCGGCTGGCGCAGCACGTGGCTGAAGACCTCGGTGCGCAAGTCGTAGATGAGCCCCTCACCGATCCGCGAGGAGTACCACCGCTCGACCAGGCCCAGCAAGCCGTCGACCACCGCCAGCGCGGCCACCACGAGTGCCAGGCCGACGACCACGGCCGAGTTCTTGGGGATGACGCCCTTGTCGACGATCTGCCCCATCAGCAGCGGCGTGGCCACGACGAGGGCGGCGTCGATGACGACGAGGACCAGGAACACGGCGATCGCCCGCTTGTAGGGCCGGGCGTAGCCGAGCACCCGCTTGCCCGTGCCCGGGGCCAGCTTGCGCTGCGCCACCGAGGAGTCGCGGGTCAGCGACCGCATCATCATCCAGCCCGACATCGACATGTGCTCTCCGCTCTGCACGCGCCCTCCCGCAACCCGCGGGACCACGTGCCTCCATCATCCTCGTCGGGTCCGACAACACCGCGGGGTCAGGCTTGCTTCCCACCTCCGCGCACCCTCGCGGTGAGCAGGCGGGCCTGGGCCTCCCGCTCCGAGCGCTGTTGCTCCCCCGGCGTGGCGTGCACCGCGGACTGCAGCAGCGGCTTCAGCTCCCGCAGCGCCGCCTCCGGGGCACCCAGCAGCGCCTCGGCCAGGTCCCGGGCGGCGGCGTCGAGCTCGTCGCCGGGGACGGCGATGGAGGCGAGGCCGGCGCGGACCGCCTCCTCGGCATACACGAACCGGCCGGTGGCACAGATCTCCAGCGCCCGCGCGTACCCGACCAGCCGTACGAGCGGCGAGGTGCCGGCGAGGTCCGGCACCAGGCCCAGGCTGGTCTCGCGCATGGCGAGCTGCACGTCGTCGGCGACCACCCGCAGGTCGCAGGCCAGGGCGAGCTGGAAGCCGGCGCCGATGGCGTGGCCCTG